>JAIKVV010000079.1 GCA_024685385.1 Saccharofermentans sp.
TGCAATGGCTATCAAGTATTTTGACGGCACTCTTCCCGTTGATAAGGAATTCAACGATTCCGATAACGATCTGCTGGAGCAGCTCGATGCATTGCCCGCATTCGTATCCGATACATTCGAGACGATGCGCTTCTCCGAAGGCCTTGCCAAGATCTTCAGCGTTATCGCCCGCGCAAATAAGTATATCGATGAGAACGAGCCCTGGAAGCTTGCCAAGGATGAGTCTGCAAAGCCCCGTCTTGCCGCAGTTCTCTATAATCTCCTTGATGCCATCAGGCGCGTTGCGATCCTCCTTGAGCCCGTAATGCCTCATACATCGCCCAAGATCTTCGAACAGATCGGCGCTGATGAAACTAATACTACATGGGATTCCGCTTCCGTAAGACACGGCCTTGCAGCTGATGTTACGGTTACAAAGGGAGACGTTCTCTTCCCTAGGATCGATATCGACAAGGAGATCGAGGAACTCAATAAACTTTTCCCCGCAGAAGAAGAGAAGGGTAAGGAATTGGAGCCCTTAAAGCCCTTGACGAAGTTCGATAACTTCGCTGCATTGGATCTTCGAGCCGTTAAGGTCATTTCCTGCGAGAAGGTCGAGAAGTCCGATAAGCTCCTGAAGTTCAAGGTTGATGACGGCTTCGGCGAAAGACAGGTCCTCTCGGGAATCGCCAAATACTATAAGCCTGAAGATCTTGTAGGAAAGACATTGGCGATGATAGTTAATCTCGAGCCCAGGAAGATGATGGGTCTTGAGAGCAACGGCATGATCCTCTCCGTTAAGTACGGTGACGGATATAAGGTAATCGAGTTCGACGATTCTGTTGAAGCAGGCGCTGACATCAGTTGATCTTCCATGAGCAAGCACAAGCCGACAGCTCATTACGAAGGCCCGGGAGAGTTTTTCGATACCCATGCGCACCTCTACGACCGGAAATTCGAAGAGGCAGGCAGGACAGCTGAAGAGATCCTGACGGCTGCCAAAACTGCAGGTGTCAGCAAGGTATTGGTCCCTGCGGATTCGGTTGAGACATCAAGGCTTGCATGTGGCTTTGCGAACGTAAATGACGGCAGATACGGTGTGGATATCTACTATTCAATAGGTGTCCATCCGCACGAAGCCAAGACCTGGTGCAGCGAAGCGGAGCAGTTTATCCTTGAACGGCTCGGATCCGACCGCGACATCAGACTCAGAGCCATAGGCGAGATAGGATTGGATTACTATTACGACTTATCTCCCAGGGATTGCCAGAAGAAGGTCTTCTCAAGGCAGCTCGACATTGCATATGAGGCTGACATGCCGGTCATACTGCATGAAAGAGATGCCACGAAAGATACGATAGACATAATTAAGGCTCAGGCAGATAAAGGCGCTCTCAGGGCAGAGCCCGGAGTATGCCACTGCTGCTCGATGTCAGCAGAAGCTGCAGCGGAACTTGTGAAGCTCGGTTTCTACATAGGATTTGACGGACCTTTGACTTTTAAGAATAATGTTAAGGGAGTGAAGCTTGCAGAGAGCGTCCCTGTCGACAGGATCGTCATTGAGACAGACAGTCCTTATCTTACGCCGGAACCTAACCGCGGAAGGCGCAATGAGCCTGAATATGTCCCCTTTGTGGCGGCAAGGCTGTCTGAGATAATGAACATGGATATAGAGGAAACGGCGAGGATAACATTTGAAAACGGCTTAAAGCTTTACGGGCTTGACCGGTGAAAGGAGTAAGTGATGAAGGTATCTAGGAAAGATGTTATACTGATCGTCATTACGGTGATAATGCTTGGAATACTCGTAGGAGGATTTATCTACGACCGCACTCCGGCTCTGCTCGACAGGACAAACTGCTTCCTTATCTCCGAAGATGAGAATCTCGAGATCCGTGATGTGACAAAATACGGATTCATGTATAACCGTGTTGCATATGAGGCCAAGATAGAAATCGTAAACGGATATTGGGAGACATACTATTATGCTCTTGCCAACCTCTATCAGAATGAAGGTCAGCTGATGGATTTCAAGGAATTTCAGAAGTATTCGGAGGAGAGCCTGTCAAAAGTTACCGTTAAGCCGCATCCTTCGAGCGATGCCACTGTCTGGCTCATGGGAACGAAGCTTGAATATGACAGGAGCAAATACGCTACGCTGAATACGGGCAAATCAACGGAACAGACAACGCCGACACTTGATCTTACAGGAGGGAAGACGGCTGCAACGGATGTGACAACTATTGCAGACAGCAGTTATAAAGGAGCTGCCGCGGTATATATAATCGATCAGGAATCGGACGGAAAAGCATATCTTTATATATACTATTCAAAATAAAGACCATGAATCACGGAAGCGGTGTCAACACCGCTTCTTTGTTGAAAAGGCTCTGAAACAGCGCTATATCAGGCCATTTGATATTTTTCTGAAAAAGTTGTTGACACAACGGTAAATAATCGTATATAATTTTCAAGCGTTTTAAGGAACCTTGAAAGCACAATGGAAGCTTAGCTCAGCTGGGAGAGCATCTGCCTTACAAGCAGAGGGTCACAGGTTCGAGCCCTGTAGTTTCCACCAAATGGCGCAGTAGTTCAGCCTGGTTAGAATGCCAGCCTGTCACGCTGGAGGTCGAGGGTTCGAGCCCCTTCTGCGTCGCCACATGAGCCGGCTCGAGAGTCGGCTCGTGTTTTGCCCAGATAGCTCAGTTGGTAGAGCAGGGGACTGAAAATCCCCGTGTCCTTGGTTCAATTCCGAGTCTGGGCACCAAAGACCGTATCCTCGAGATGCGGTCTTTTTATTTTGTAGTATAATGTTATCCGGATGTCCTCCGGGATATGCCTTATACGGGAGGGATATATGAATAAGTATTTTTCTATGGGGAAAGAGGAGACGCTGGCTGACCTTCAGACGGACAGTAAGACCGGTCTCAGTTTTGCAGAGGCAAAAGAACGCCTTATCAAGTACGGATCCAATACTCTCGGTGAAGAGAAGAAGACTCCCCTGTGGAAGAGGTTCCTTTTACAGTTCTGCGATGCCATGGTCTTTATCCTGATCGGCGCAGCCGCCCTTTCAGCTTATATGGCAATGAAGGAAGGCACTTCCGAAGGCTGGATAGATGTAATAGTTATAGTTGCGATAATAATCCTGAATGCCGTTCTCGGTGTTTATCAGGAAGGCAAAGCGGACAAGGCTCTTGATGCCTTGAAGAAGATGAGTTCTCCCAAGACAAAGGTCCTTCGTGGCGGATCTGTTACCCTGGTCGATTCCGAAACCGTGGTCCCCGGTGACATAGTCCTGATCGATGCGGGTGATGCTATCGCATCAGACATGAGACTTATCGAATCAGAGTCACTGAAGGCTGACGAATCTTCTCTTACAGGCGAATCGCTACCTTCTGAAAAAGACTGTAATGCATCTCTTTCCGAAGACTGCGGCATAGGCGACCGCACGAATATGGTCTTTTCGGGCACGGTCATTACTTACGGAAGAGGCAAGGGTGTCGTTACTGCAACCGGAACATCTTCCGAACTCGGCAAGATCGCAAAGCGCTTGACAGACATCAAGGATGAGACTACTCCCTTACAGAAGAACCTCAATTCTTTAGGCAAGATCTTAGCGATCGTCTGCGTTATCGTCTGCCTCATAGTCTTTGCAGTCAATGTATTTGTACAGAAGAATACGATAGAAGATTCGCTCATGACGGCAGTATCTCTTGCAGTTGCAGCCATCCCCGAGGGCCTGGCAGCGGTTGTTACCATCGTTTTGTCGCTCGGCATGACCACGATGGCTCAGAGAAATGCAATAGTCAAGAAACTTTCTGCGGTAGAGACTTTGGGCTGCGTCGATGTTATCTGTTCGGATAAGACAGGTACACTGACACAGAACCAGATGACGGTCCGCGTTATCTATTCCAACGGAAAGATAATGCATGTATCAGGCGGCGGATATGCTCCCGAAGGAGACATAACGGATGTTGACGGACAGATCGTTGAAGCGCCCCGTGAACTCGTTTTAAGCTCTGTTTTATGTAATGACGCTTCGATAGTAAAAGATGAAAACGGCAAATACAACTGCATCGGCGATCCGACGGAGGGCGCTCTTACGACATTGGGATCCAAGTGCGATCTCCTGAGAGATGAGGTCCTCGCCAAGTATCCGAGACTTGCTGAACTGCCTTTTGATTCCGACAGGAAGATGATGACGACATTCCACGATATCGACGGCAGATACATAAGTTATACAAAGGGCGCGCCCGACATCATGCTGGCAAGATGCAAGTTCTATGATGACAACGGCGAGATCAAGCCCATGACTTCGGAGATATTGAAGAGGGCAGAGAAAGCCAACCACGATTTTGCCTGCAAGGCGATCAGAGTCCTGGCTTTCGCTTACAGGCTGTATGATGATAAGTCTTTTGACGGCGTAACATTTGCTTCAGAGGAAGATATGGTCTTCTTAGGCCTCATCGGCATGATCGACCCGCCCCGAGACGAAGCCCGTGATGCCATTGCCGTCTGCAGACAAGCAGGCATACGTACCGTAATGATCACGGGTGACTATAAGGATTCCGCATCCGCCATCGCTGACAGCCTCAAGATGTGCGACGGAGAGGTGAAAGCCCTTTCCGGCGGTGACCTCGAAAAGATGTCCGATGATGAATTGAGGGAAGCCGTGGAGAATGTAAGCGTTTACGCCAGAGTTGCTCCCGAGCATAAGGTCCGTATAGTTTCTGCCCTGAAAGATAAGAACCATATAGCTTCCATGACCGGTGACGGCGTCAATGATGCCCCGGCTCTTAAGGCTGCTGACATCGGCGTAGCCATGGGCATAACGGGAACTGATGTTTCCAAGAACGCTGCGGACATGATCCTGACCGATGACAACTTCACGACCATCGTGGGAGCCGTCGAGCAGGGAAGGATAATATATTCCAACATCCGCAAGTTCGTAGGCTTCCTTCTGTCCTGCAACATAGGTGAGATACTGATAGTATTCATATTGTCGCTCATCCCCAACAGCGTCATCCCGGGCATAGCAGCCCCCATGACAGCCATCCAGCTCCTCTGGCTGAACCTCGTTACTGACAGTTTCCCCGCTCTGGCTCTGGGCCGCGAACTCGGCGAACCCGGCATAATGAAGGAGCCTCCCCGCAGGAAGGGCGAGCCCATCATAAATGCCAGGATGAGGACTCTCATAGGGATCCAGGCTGTAGTTCTCTTCATCAGCGTTGCAACAGGCTTCCTGGCATCGCTCCTTTCGGGAAATTCCTTCTTCGCATCGGCTGATATCAAGCCTATAGATACGGCAAGGACAGTGGCTTTCGCAACCTTGATCTGTGCCGAGCTCTTCAGGGCATTCGCATCCAGATCCGAAACGGTGTCGGTATTCAAACTGGGTTTCTTCTCGAACCGCTTCATGAATATCTCCGTTCTGATATCACTGGCTCTGACTCTGGCTGTCATCTATATTCCGAAGGTTAATACCATCTTCGATAATGTGCCTTTGAACCCCACGGCCTGGCTCGTTATCCTGCCTCTTGCGGTGCTTCCTTTTGCCGCAGGCGAGATTTACAAATTGATACGATTGCATAAATAGAAACGCTATGTTATTATTTATCGGCAATAATCAAATTCTTATATAGGAGATGCACAAAATGGGTGTCGTCAATATCATTCTTTCAGCACTTGATGCCATTCTGGCATTGGCAATAATCGTACTCTTCCTCGTTCAGGAAGGTAATGACCGCGGTATCGGCGTCGTTGCAGGTTCCAATTCCTCCAACGATTCATATTACAGCAAGATCAAGGGCAAGTCGCGCGAGATGCAGCTTAAGAGATGGACAGTCATCTGTTCCGTTCTGTTTGCCATTATCTCCATTGTTCTTTATCTGTCACTGGCCCGCAACTGGTAAGAGCCGGTAAAGACTGAACTTAATGTGCCGCCTTTAACGGGCGGCATTTTGTTTTATATATATAAATATAAAAAGCACTTGATATTGATTAATCCTTCTGATACTATATTCGGGCATAAAAAGCACGCGGTGCTCCTTTTCTGCCGTTTAGATCCGGGAAGCCCGGGCGGTCGGCACCGCGGAAGTTCAAGACAAGGAGGAATATTTTTATGCCCGTTATTTTAATGAAGCAGCTCTTGGAAGCAGGTGTGCACTTCGGTCACCAGACAAGACGCTGGAACCCCAAGATGCGCGAGTACATCTTTACAGAGCGCAACTCCATCCACATCATCGATCTCCAGAAGACAGTCAAGAAGGTTGACGAGGCTTATGATGCCATGGTCAACTATGCAGGTCTCGGTGATGTTCTTTTCGTAGGAACAAAGAAGCAGGCTCAGGATTCCATCAAGGAAGAAGCTCAGCGCTGCGGCGGTTTCTACATCAACTACCGTTGGCTCGGCGGCACTCTCACAAACTTCGCAACGATCAAGAAGAGAGTTGCACGTCTTGTAGAACTCCGCGAGATGGAGCAGAACGGTGATTTCGACATCCGTCCCAAGAAGGAAGTTGCAAAGCTCAAGCTCGAGATGGAGAAGCTCGACAAGAATCTCGGCGGTATCGTCGGAATGAATTCCCTTCCTGCAGTTATCTTCGTTGTTGACACAAAGAAGGAGCACAATGCAGTTGCAGAGGCTAGAAGACTCAATATCCCGATCATTGCCATCGTCGATACAAACTGTGATCCTGACGAAGTTGATCACGTAATCCCCGGTAACGATGACGCTATCCGTGCTATCAAGCTCATCACAGCTAAGATGGCTGACGCCGTAATCGAAGCTAACCAGGGCGTTGACGGTTCCGCAGAGGGTGCTGACATCGATTCTGCTATCGCAGAAGCTGATACGGCAGCCATCGAGGAAGAAATGGCAGAGGAAGCAACTGAGGCTGAAGAAGCAACATCCATCGAGGAAGTAGTTGCAGCTGAAGAAGAAGCATAATAGGGAGGAAAGATATGGCTAATATTTCTGCACAGCAGGTTAAGGAATTAAGAGAACTCACAGACTGCGGTATCATGGACTGCAAGAAGGCTCTCATGGAGAGCGACGGTGACATCGAGAAGGCTAAGGCATGGCTCCGTGAGAAGGGTATGGCTAAGGCTGAGAAGAAGTCTTCCCGTATCGCAGCTGAGGGTGCTGTTTACTCCAAGATCACAGATGACAAGAAGACAGGTGTCATGGTAGAAGTCAATGTTGAGACAGACTTCGCTGCCAACACAGATAAGTTCAAGAATTTTGTTGACGCTGTTGCAACAGATATCCTTGAGACAAAGCCCGCAGACAGAGATACACTCTTGGCTTCCACACTTTACAACGATCCTTCCAAGACGATCGAAGTCTTCACAAAGGAAGCTATCGCTGATATCGGTGAGAACATCTCCGTAAGAAGATTCGTAGTTTATGAAGTAAACGGCAACGGCGCTGTTGCATCTTACATCCACATGGGCGGTAAGGTCGGCGTTATGACCGAGATCGTTGTAGGTGACGATTCCGTCGTCACAACAGACGCTTTCTCTAACTTCGCAAAGGATATCGGCATGCAGATCGCAGCTTCCAACCCTAACTGGGTATCCGAGGCTGACGTTCCCGCTGAAGAGATCGCTAAGGAAACAGAGATCGTTAAAAATAAGGCTCTCGAAGAAGGCAAGCCTGAGAACATCATCATGGACAGGATCGTTCCCGGACAGATCAAGAACTTCTTCAAGCTTAACTGCCTCCTCGATCAGGAGTTCGTTAAGGATGATTCCATGAATGTTGCATCTTATGTTGCATCCGTTGCCAAGGAACTCGGAACCGACATCTCCATCGTAGCTTTCACACGCTATGGTCTTGGTGAAGGCATCGAGAAGAAGGTTGACGACTTCGCTGAGGAAGTAAGAAAGCAGGCAGGACTGTGAGAATAAGAAATTCCGTTATTGTAAGCGCCATCTCGGTGATCTTGTGCACATCGTTCCTTTTGAGCGGATGTACTTCTGCCGCTGCGAAGAAGATCGAAGGCGATTACAAGGCTGAATACGATTCCACTTATATCCTCGAAAGCATTTTCGAGCAACAGGCTTATGACGTAAAGGCTGAAGGGGTGATAATCACCCCTTACAGCCTTTCTTTGAAAGACGGCAAGTTCACCATCGAGATGGATGTTGACGGTTACAATAAATCCTTTGTCGAGTATATCGATAATAACATCGACGCCATCACGACTGCGATGATCGTATCCTACGGTTACGGCGATGACGAAGAGTCCAAAGAGGAGTTCCTCACTTATACAACTTTCAATACATTTGAGGAATTCAAAGAATATATCAAACAGGACTTCATAGCTACCATGGGATTTGACAGCATGACAAGCCAGACCAAGACCGGCAAATATTCCGTATCCGGCAAGAACATCAAGTTCAAGCAGAGTGATTACGAGTTTACGGGAACCATCAATTCTGACGGAACCCTGACGGTCGAGGGAGCCGATGTATCGCCTCTTGAATTCTCACTGGTGAAATAATAAGTCTTTTATCCTGATAATGAAATGAAGACTGCCGGCAGATGCCGGCAGTCTTTTTATGTTCACCGCATTTAATGTACTTTCTCCGGCGTTGTGATAGAATCAGTCTATAAGGATGGAAGGGGAGATGATCTTCGGTGGATAAAGCTTCTGAACGGCATTTGAAATGGATCGATCTGGTCAGGGTCATCGCTATAGTATGCGTTTTGATCTGTCATTCTGTTGAGCTGCTGTACGGGGAAGACGATCTGAATAATTTCGCTTTCAGAGTTTATATCTTCATATGTTTTGCGTTCGGAAGACTGGGTGTGCCTTTGTTTCTCATGATAACAGGCTATCTTTTGCTTGACAGGCATTATGACGAGACCGTTATAAAACGCTTCTGGACAAAAAAGTGGCTTAATCTTCTTGCGTGTACCGGGATCTGGTTCCTTATCTACGAGGTCTTTCTTTTCGCAACGGGAAGAGGGACTGCTGATCCCCTCAAACTTATCCAGGAACTTGTGATCACCAGAAACATAGATCTTCCTCAAACCTGGTATATGGGCATGATCCTTGCGGTATACATACTTATACCTTTTGTTGCCATTGCCATTAACTCGGTAGATAAAAAACTTCTGCTGTTCCCCTTTATTATCTTCTTTGTTTACGAATTCGGAAGAGAGACAGTGGATTCTTTCATCGAATTCATAAAGCCCGAATACATGATGAATACCCAGTTTGTTTCAGGTTTTTCCGGAGGCGTATGGGGTATATACGTTGTCACGGGTTATCTGTTAAAGAAAGGCATATTAAAGAAAATAAACAATATAATACTGATCATGGGCCTTTTGGTATCGCTTGTTGCCCTTTTTGTATTTATGATGACCCAGACTTTCTTTGGAACGATTTCCAGCTTGTATGTCTGGTATGACAATATCTTTGTTTTTACCGGGTCATTGATGCTGTTTGAACTGCTTTCAAGGATTCCTGATCTCAAGGGGACCGGTTACAAGCTGATCAGATTTGTTGCCAAGTATACCTTTCCGGTATACCTGACACATTCCATGATCATGATATTATTGCTGCCTGTGGTAAACAAGATCCCGGCGGATAAAGCGGTCAAATCCTGGATGCTTATAGCAGCAGGACTCGGAATCGGGCTTGGAATTTCCAAACTCCTTGCCATGATCCCCAAAGCCGGCAGATTCATTACATATGTTAAGGAATGAGGAGGATAAATATGGATGCTCCGATCGAAACCGTAAAATATAAGAACGGACAGAAGGAAGCGGCCTTTTATGCGGAACGCCTGGAATATGACGGCAAAGTCCTTATGTATGATGACATAGAGGAAGTTACTGTAAATGCTTCCAACAGCAAGGTCTTCGGGCTTGTCTTTTATCTTTCCAATTTCGCATTTGATTTTGCATTTAAAGACAAGGCAGGGAATATGCATCATGTGGAAAGAAGGGGCACTTCTCTATACGGAATAGGATCTGCGACCAGGGTGTTGCATGAATATGATGAAGTCGCACCTCCCATGTATGACATAGTGATCGCAAGCGTCATAAGAAGACTTATCGGGATCGTAAAAGAGGGCGGCAGCATTGAACTCTGCGGCATGACGATCACTGCTGATTCCATATCCTTCAGGCACCTGGGAGAAGATGTCGTAATAAACAAGGAAAACTATGAGGGAGTGAAGATATCTTCTGATCCTTCATATGTATATATCTACATGAGAGATTCGAAAGGCAAAGTGATACAGGCGAACAGGATCGATTCGGCAAAAGCGAATGCCTGCCTGATAAAACCTGTAATTAAACATTTCTTCGGGTGATGACATGGCAAGACATAAAAAAGAACAGCATCATTACAGAAAAATAGGTCCCGGCGCCAAGCGCATGGGCAGGAATGACAGCCTTACGGGCAGATCGAAAAATTCTTTCCGCGCCGCAAAGAGCATGCCTGAAAACTTGGTATCCGATGCGCCTTCCAACTATGCCGAACTTGCGCCGAGAGGGCCTGAAGGTGTCAAGAATACGGTAGTAGGGCTTTTGAGACCCAAAGGAAAGGGGGGAGAAGTCATTCCCGGCGCATCTTTCAGGGAAGCGGATTTCGGTCCCGTATCCATATACAGCAAGGATCTTAACGGCGCTCCCTTCGGAATGACCGTCGTATGCGAGATCTTAAATCCTTATGCCCATAAGGGCCAGTTCCGCGGCAAGATCGTAGAAGTCCTGGGCGATTACGGCAACAGCAATGTAAGGATGACTGAAGTCATCAGAAGATACGGCTTAAAGCAGGATTTCCCGGATGAAGTAAAGGCTGAGATCGAGCCTGTCGGAATAAGCCTCACGGATGAGGAGGTCGACAGGGAGATAAGCCGTGGAAGACGTGATCTTCGGGATCTTCTTACCATAACGATAGACGGTGAGGATGCCAAGGATTTGGATGATGCAATCACCCTTGAACGCCTTTCCAACGGGAATTGGCACCTTTATGTACATATAGCGGATGTTTCAAATTATGTCAGGGAAGGAACGGCGCTCGATGAGGAAGCATTTACAAGGGGAACGTCGGTCTATCTTGCCGACAGGGTCCTTCCCATGCTTCCGGCCAAGCTTTCCAACGGCATATGCAGCCTTAATCCCAATGCGGCAAGGTTCACGATGACATGCGAGATGGAGATCGATGACGACGGCAAGACCATCAGATCCGATATATATGAAAGTGTTATCGTATCAGACCGCAGGATGAGCTATAACGAGTGTTACAGGATACTGACGGAGCCTGATGACGGTGACCTTAATGAATACGGGCCGATCGTCAATATGCTGACTGAGATGAAAGTATTGGCGGAGATCCTGAAGAGGATGAGAGAGAGAAGGGGAGCCATTAATTTCGAATTTCCGGAGACTAAGGTCATACTGGATGATGAAGGGAATACGACTGATGTCATGGCTTATCCCATTAACTTCTGTCACGGGATCATAGAATCATTCATGATCGCTGCCAACGAGTGTGTTGCCGAGACCTTCAACAAGCTTCAGTATCCTTTCGTATACCGTGTCCACGATGATCCTGATCCAATCAAGATAGCAGGTTTCAACATGGTCGCAAGGCATCTCGGGATACCGGGAAGGATCCCTTCCGAAGCAAAACCGATCGACATAGCAAATTTCATGGCGAATGCTTACGATAACCCCAGAAGGGAACTTCTGGAAGAACTTCTCTTAAGATCCATGGCAAAGGCCGTATATGATTCCATCAACTTCGGCCATTTCGGTCTGGCATCGAAGTTCTACTGCCACTTCACGAGCCCGATCAGAAGATATCCCGATCTTTATATCCACAGGGTAATAAAGAGTTATCTGAAGGGTGAGGATAAGAAGTCCCATTTCGGAGGCAAAGTGGGAGTTGTTGCAGTTCACAGTTCCGACATGGAGAGAAATGCCGCCGAGGCAGAACGCGCTTCCGTCCAGGTCAAGGTCTGCGAATACATGAATGAGAGGATAGGAGAGGTCTTTGAAGGCAGGATATCAGGGATAATCCCGTCGGGAATGTTCGTAAGACTTCCAAATACCATTGAAGGTTTCGTTCCTTTCAGGACTCTGCCTGAGCATTATACATTCGATGAGAGAAGGTACTGCGCGCAGTCATCAAGAAGGATATTCAATATAGGCGACGATGTAAAGGTCGAAGCAGTCAATGTCGATATGGAGTACGACCGTATCGATTTTGAGATCGTCAGTTGACATATCAAGGCGTTTATTGTACTATCTCATTCATAAAATGCGATGACAAAGACAGGTCTATCCGCTTATCGCACCACAGAGAAGGCAGCCATTGGCTGGAAGCTGCCGTGAATCGAACCGGATAAGATAACACTTTCGAGCAGAGATCTGAACAGTTTAACTCAGTAGGTGATCCGTCAGGCAGCGTTAATGCCTTCTCAAGAGACCGTGCAAAGAGTACGGTAATTCAGGTGGTACCGCGGACATGTTAAGTTCGTCCTGAGCATGAATTTGCTCAGGGCGTTTTTGTTTTCGGGCAAAGAGATAGAGTAACTAAATGATCCGGAGGTATCAGGATATGGCAAACATCTATAGAGACAAGGTAATCAACGAGATCAGCGAAGCCGATATCGGTTCTGAGATCAAGGTCGCAGGCTGGATAGAGAATATCCGTGACCACGGCGGCGTATCCTTCATCGATCTTCGTGACATGTATGGCGTCCTGCAGGTCGTTATGCGTGACACTACGCTTCTTACGGGTCTCGTAAAAGAGGACTGCATCTCCATCGAAGGCGTTATCGAGAAGCGTGATGAGGAGACATATAACCCCAAGATCGAGTCCGGTACCATCGAGCTCGAGGCTCATAAGGTTACTGTTCTCGGCAAGGTTACATCCCAGCTTCCTTTCGAGATCCAGACATCCAAGGAGATCCGTGAGGATGTCCGCTTAAAGTACAGATTCCTTGACATGCGTAACCGCAAGGTTCGCGATAACATAATCTTCCGTTCACAGGTTATCTCCTTCTTAAGACAGAAGATGACCGACATGGGCTTCCTTGAGATCCAGACACCTATCCTTACGTCTTCATCTCCTGAGGGTGCCAGGGACTATATCGTTCCTTCACGTAAGTTCAAGGGCAAGTTCTATGCGCTTCCCCAGGCTCCCCAGCAGTTTAAGCAGCTCCTGATGGTATCCGGCATCGATAAGTATTTCCAGATCGCACCCTGCTTCCGCGATGAGGATGCAAGGGCAGACAGATCCCCCGGAGAATTCTACCAGTTAGACTTCGAGATGGCTTTCGCTACCCAGGAAGATGTCTTCGCTGCAGGTGAGGAAGTCCTGACGGCAGCATTCGAAAAGTTTGCTCCCGAAGGCGCGTCCGTTACGGCCGCTCCTTATCCCGTTTACAGCTATGCACAGGCAATGCTCGAATTCGGTTCGGACAAGCCTGATCTCCGCAACCCCTTGAGGATAATTGATGTAACAGATTTCTTCCAGAGATGTACATTCGCTCCTTTCCACGGAAAGTGCGTAAGAGCTATCAATGTTCATGCCAAGCTTTCCAAGGGTCAGCATGAGAAGATGCTGAAATTCGCCCAGAGCATCGGCATGGGCGGCTTAGGCTATCTGGAAGTTCTGGAAGATATGTCATATAAGGGACCTATCGACAAGTTCATTCCCGATGACATGAAGAGTGAGCTTCGTGACCTTGCAGGACTTGCTGCAGGTGATACGATCTTCTTCATTGCCGATGTTGAGTCTCAGGCTTGCCTTTATGCAGGACAGATCCGTAATGAACTGGGCGCAAGGCTCGATCTCATCGAGAAGAACGCATTCAGGTTCTGCTTCGTCAACGATTTCCCCATGTATGAATATGACAAGGAAGTCGGTCATTATATCTTTACGCATAATCCTTTCTCCATGCCTCAGGGCGGCCTTGATGCGTTGAACAACAAGAAGCCCGAAGAGATCCTGGCATACCAGTACGACATCGTTTGCAACGGCATAGAGCTCTCTTCCGGCGCCGTCAGGAACCACGATCTGGAGATCATGAAGAAGGCTTTCGAGATCGCAGGCTACAGCGAGGAAGACTTAAAGACCAGATTCGGAGCTCTCTATAACGCATTCAAGTTCGGCGCTCCTCCGCATGCCGGCATGGCTCCCGGAGTTGACCGTATGCTCATGATCTTAAGAGGAGAAGAGAATATCCGTGAAGTCATTGCATTCCCGATGAACGGGAATGCCCAGGATCTCCTCTGCGGCGCTCCCGGTGACGTAACCGAGATGCAGCTGCGTGAGACCCATATCAAAGTAAGACAGTGAAAGTCTATTTCCTGACCCTAGGCTGCCGCGTCAATCAGTATGAGACTGACGCGGTCAGAGCAGATTTCATTGCTGCGGGACACGAGATAACGGAGCGGCCCGAAGATGCCGATTGCCTGATCGTAAATACCTGCTCCGTTACGGGTGAAGCAGACCGTAAGTCACGCCAGATGTTAAGGAGGATGGCAAGGGCTAATCCCGATGCCATCGTCGTTGCCATGGGCTGCGCATCTGAGCTTGCCGACGGTGTGGTCGATGCGGACATCGTATTGGGCACCCGTGACAAGAATCTCTGCTTATCCAAGGTCGAAGAATACGCAGGATCCAGGGACCATAAGACAAGTCATGTTCGTCCGCCCGTATCCCGGACCGACAGTTACCACGACTTCGGCACGGTCCTGTCTCCTGAAGGGACAAGGGCTTTCCTTAAGGTTGAAGACGGCTGCAACAAGTTCTGCACCTACTGCGTTATCCCTTTTGCTAGAGGAAGGGTCGCGAGCAGGACGGAAGAGTCGGCAATAGAAGAAGCAAGATTCCTCGCAGGAGAAGGTTATAAAGAGATCGTTGTTTCCGGCATCCATGTCTGTTCATATGCAAAAGACCGCGGCGGGGACATAATGGATCTTTTGGAATTGCTTAAGAAGATCGCTGAGATACCGGGTATAGTAAGGCTCCGATTAGGGTCAGTCGAACCCATGTCTTTGACTTATGAATTCCTGAAGGGGCTTTCTGAGACCGGCGTTGCCTGTCCCCATTTTCACATGTCTCTTCAGAGCGGATCCGATACAGTCTTAAAGCGCATGAACCGCGACTATACATCGGCTGAATTTGAAGAGAAGGTCAGGATGGTAAGGGACCTTTTTCCGGATGTTTCCATAACGACCGATATTATATGCGGTTTTCCCGGAGAGACCGATGAGGAGTTTTCAGAAACTCTTGCATTTGCCCGTAAGATAGGACTTGCCAAGATCCACTGTTTCCCTTATTCGGTGAGAGAGGGAACGGTCGCAGCCGGTATGCCCGGCCAGATCGCGCCGGAAGTAAAGAAAGCAAGGAATCTTAAGCTTATAGCCTTATCCTCTGAACTGGAGAAAGCATTTGCCGGATCCTTTATAGGGAAGCAGGTTGAAGTCCTGGTCGAACAGGATAATGCGGGCTATACCGCAAGTTATGTAAGGGCAAAGATAGAATCTGAAGACCGTATCGAGCCCGGAACGCTTGTCAGCGGAACGGTTGTCCGGATCAAAGACGGCGAACTGATAGTTAAATAAGAGAAGGTGAGGATAAGATGGATATCAAAGATAAGAGGATCGATGACGGCAAGGCATTCGACTGGGGCAGGACTTCAGCCGAATATGCCAGATACCGTGACATATATCCCGAGGAATTCTACCGCAAGATCGTGGAACTCGGCCTTTGCATTGACGGACAGAAAGTCTTGGACTTAGGGACGGGTACTGGAGTGTTGCCGCGCAACATGTACCGTTTCGGAGCAAAGTGGCTTGGAACGGATATCTCTCCCGAACAGATCGAACAGGCAAAGATCCTTTCGGCTAAAGAAGGAATGGATATAGATTACATGGCTGTCTCAGCCGAAGATATCGATTTTCCCGAAGGAAGCTTTGATGTTGTCACCGCCTGCCAGTGTTTCTGGTATTTTGATCACGAGACTCTCATGCCAAAACTTTCATATCTTCTGAAAGATTCCGGAAAGATACTTGTTCTTTTCATGTCCTGGCTTCCTTCGGAAGACCCAGTCGCCGGGGCTTCGGAGAAAATGGTGCTCAAGTATAATCCGAGCTGGACAGGCGGAGGTGAAACAGTCCATCCCATTCATATACCTGATGCCGCATATAAGCTTTTCGATCTTACGGATCACGGTGAATACAGGGTGGATGTTCCTTTTAGCAGGGAATCCTGGCATGGCAGGATGTTTGCGAGCCGCGGTATAGGAGCTTCTCTTTCCCCGGATGAACTGGCTATGTGGGACAGGGAACATAAGGAAATGCTGGAGCGAATCTCGCCCGAGAAGTTTAACGTAAAACATTATATGGCATATGCAGTCCTTTCAAAGAAGCAAGGAGTTTAATATGGATATCAGGGTAATGACCATTGCAGATTACGATAAGGTATGGGATCTTTGGATGTCATGCAAGAACATGGGCTTTAACAATCTGGATGATTCCAGAGAGGGCATCGGAAAGTATCTTGACCGCAACCCGAAGACAAGCTTTGTTGCCTGTGAAGGCGACCGGATCATTGGAGTCATACTGACCGGACATGACGGAAGGCGCGGTCTTATCCACCATATGGCCGTTGCAGAAGACATGAGAGGGAAGGGGATCGGCAAAAGCCTTCTTAATGAGGCTCTTTCGGCACTGAAAGCTGAAGGGATCAATAAAGTCGCATGTCTTGTATTCGGATATAACGAGACGGGGAATGCCTTCTGGGAGAGTCAGGGCTTTACGCTCAGGACGGATATCAACTACCGTAACAAGGCTTTGACAGAAATGGAGAGGCTCGATACCTGAACGCAAATCTTTGTTATCACGAGAAAAAAGAAAAAACAAAGGTTAAATATCCTCCAAGTGTGGTAAAATAGCAGATATAAAACAGCAGGGGGATTCGTCGATTGGATAACCAGGACACGACAAAATTTAACCTGTCAGGGGATAGATATGCGGACGTCAAAGCGCTTATGACGTATGTTTTGAATGCTCTCAAGGAGAAGGGTTATAACCCGATCAATCAGCTTGTAGGGTATTTTATTTCCGGTGACCCGACCTATATTACGAGCTACAAGGGTGCCCGCGGACTGATCAGAAGGATCGACCGTGACGAACTCCTTGAAGTCATCATCAGCGAGTTCTGTGAGAAACTTTGATCTGATATGGGAAGGATAATGGGCATAGATTACGGCATGCGCCGTATCGGTATTGCTTTGTCTGATGTAACTCATCTCATAGCAAAAGGATCTGAGACCATCAATTGGAATGGCCGTGATATTGATTGGGCTTTAAACCGCATAGGCGAGATAATCAAGGAACAGGATGTCACGGATATCGTATTGGGAAGACCTTTGAGGACTGACGGGACGGGATCAGAGACCCAGGAGAAAGTCGAAGGATTTGCAAAGCTGCTGGAAGATACATACGGGCTTCCGATCCACTATATCGACGAAAGATTCACGACAGTCATTGCCGCACAATATCTTCATGCGGCCGGCAAGAAAGCCGATAAGCACAAGAAAGTCATCGATCAGGTGGCTGCCGAAGTCTTTTTGCAGGATTATCTTGACAGCCACAGGTCCTGATGACCCTTTTCAAGGCATTATTCACTCTATGAATGTCTTTCCCTTATTTGTTATAATATAAAGAGTATGTGAAAGACTAATACCAAACTGGGAGGTGAATAATATGGATCAGGAAAATATCATTACTCTTAAAGACGAAGAGACAGGCAAGACCCAGTCTTTCTTCCTTGACGACAAATTTCTTCTTAACGGAAACGTCTATGTGTCTCTTATCGTTCTTCCCGAGGGAGCAGAAGAAGATCCCGATTTTGATTTTGACGATCTTCCTGAAGAGATAGACCTTGTCATCATGAAGGTTACGACAGGTGAGGACGGCGAGGATCTTCTTTCAACGCTTGATGAGGAAGAAGAGGATATCGTTTTCGATTATTACGACAAGATCTGTGAGATGTACGACGAAGAAGACGATACTGAAGACGAAGAATGATCCCGGGTTTTCAATATAGAGAATCATGAAAAAGAACAGGACCGACAGAAATACCAACCGCAGGAAAGCGGCGGCCATCAAGGCTGACCGCAGAGCCAAGGCAGCGGGCGAGCACATGAAGAGAAACGCCGGCGATGAGCTGGTCGTCATAAGAGACCCTTATAACAAGAAGGATTTCTATATGATGATGATCGATAACTTCGTGCTTGCGAAGGTCGAGTATGTCGTCATGTATAACTACGTTCCCGATGACGGCAACCACAGGAAGCCTGAGCTGGTCATCATGAGGACCACTTTCTCTGATAACGGTGAGCAGTTCTTTTATTCCATCAAAGACAGCGCTGAACTTGAGAGGGCTTTCGTGTTGTTCATGAGGAGATATTACGGATCCAGCATTCCCGATAAACAGACCAAGAACGGCGTTATGACCGGAGGTCTGTAATGATGGCGACGGTTAAACGTGTCATATTTTCATGCCTCAAGGCCATCCTTGCCTTGGGGATCTTTGTTTTCTGTTCCGTAATAGTAATGTATCTTTTCAGTCTGTTGAATATTGACAGACATACCTATGCAGGGGTCGCGTGTACATGCACTAACATTCTTACGCTCGGCGCTCTGTGGCTTTTCTGGCAGATAGACCGGCAGAAGGAAGAATATATCTTCTTCAACAAGACCAGACCCGTCAAGGTTATCTGCACCTTGTTCGTGGCTTTGGGGCTTACCGGATTCGTAGTCGTCTATATGCTGGCAGCCAATTACATTTCGGAATATCTTGAAAGCCTGAAGGAGAATCTTGATCATTACAGGGAAACCATAAACAGGTATACTGAGGTTCCCCAGCAGGAGGTTCCCTTGTGGGACAGCCTGCTCTACATATTTGCGACCTGCACTCTGGTCCCTCTTTGTGAGGAATTCATGTTTAGGGGAGTATTCATGGGAAAGATGAGGATGATCATGCCGGCAGGATTTGCAGTCCTTGTCCAGGCTGTCGTTTTCGGTCTCATGCACGGGATCACCATACACATCGGTTATGCCCTCGTCTGCGGCATAGTAATGGGAGCCGTATATCTTTATTGCGGCAATCTGTGGATGTCGGTGCTTATCCATGCAGTCTTTAATCTTCTCGGATCGGCACTGCCGAATCTTCTTGCTTTGGAGCAGTTCGGCATAGCCAGGGATATCCGTACCGAGATCAGTTATGTGCAGACATTGTGCGAATATTTCCTGATGTTCCCCGCAGCCGTTGCCTTTGTATATCTTTGGTACTCATACAGGAAATCAAAAGAGCAAAAGACTGAAGAACAAACATCAGACGGCCTTTCAGTGTCTGAACAGGAGGCCTCGACATGCTGAGATTATCCGAATTCAGACTTGCAGCCACAAAGAGAAGGGGCCTTAGGCTCTTCTTTATGATCACTATTGCGGTCATCCTCATTGCGGCAGTCCTTCTTATCTGGATGGGAATATTCGGTTTCCGCGCAGAATACGTAAATATCGGCTTCCGTGATGAATTAAGAGGTGATTCCTTTTCCGGAGCAGGCGTTAACATCGATCATGTTCCCAGCATAAACCTGGTAAGGGATGCTTCATTTGAAACGGGATATGAATACATCAATCTGACGGCAACTGATTTTGACGGTAAGAACATCTATTTCAAATCCGATTCGGTTACGGGCATCAGCAGCGATCTTGAAAAGATATCAGGCGGCGACATCCGTGTTCTGGGAAGCGATTCCGACGGAGTCATGCACCGTAAGTACACAGGGAAAGTCGAATCTTATTATCCCGAATCGATGGCTGAAGTAAACGACATGATGACATTTGTCACCGGCGGTTTCATTTCCGAGATCTCCGATGTTGAAGTATACGGAAACTGTGTCACCCTGTTATCCGGCGACGGTGTGATATATGCTGACATTACAGGCGCATCGCCCGTAAGGACCGGCGGTGAGGAGGTTTTGTTCTCCGCTCTGGCTTCGTCAGGTGATATCTGTTACGCGATAACTTCCGACGGCACGATATATGAAGCTTCTGACGGAAGATCCTTTGTTGCGGTAACAGAAGCAAATGAAAAGATCAGGAACATCTCTTACTGTGTTGCAGTTTCCAACAAACTGCTCATAATGAACAGCGCGGGCGACATCTTTATCTACAACAACGGTCTCTTCGAGGTGGATCTGCCTGTAGGCAGCCGCCCTTCCTGCATAGGAAAGATAGGTGATGTGTTTGCTGTTGCGGGCGAGGAGGGAATATTCTATTCCGGGAACGGTTTTGTTTTCCGGAAAGTGTCCGATACCGGAGTGAAAGGTGACGACATAGCTGATGTCGCTTTCTCAGACAAAGTGTTTTACATTGTTTCGAAGTCCGGCGATCTGATCGTCTGCAAAGAGGACGGCATAAAGGAGAGAAAGGCGGCTTTCGATGCGGGATCACAGGTCATCAGGTCAGCCGTCTGCAGTCAGGAAGGAAAACTCGTAATATCAACCTCTGACAGAGTTGCCATGTCTTTTGATGATGAGAGCGGGGCATATACGATCATTTCCACGGTTGATACCGCAGTTGACGACCTTCTTGCATGGTCAGGAGACGGTTTCATATATTCGTCGGGAAGGAAGCTTTACAGAGCATCAGTCCTTTCCGTAATAAAACTCAGCGAATCGGTGGCTCCCGACAGCATAAGCCGCGGAGATATCTGTTCCGTGATGATTGATCCCGTCATGAACATATCCACTTCTTCATCTGAAGACGACTGGGTAAGCCTGGGAGAAGAACTTCTCTGGGACATTTACGGAAAGGGAACATCGGTATCCTATGCCACTGAAGCCGTATCGGGCAAGAAGGCTCTTAAACTTACGGGTTCGGGTGACGGCGTTCATGTTATTTCCCAAAGGCTTCTCGGAACTTCGGAGGAAAACTTCATTCCGGATGAATTCTACCAGTTAAGATTCAGCGCAAAAAGCTCCGAGGATCTTCAGATCACATGCTGGCTCAAGGGCGAAAAGTTCGGCAGGATATCCTTTACCGGAGATGTTCAGGCAGGTTCGGTCAAGACCTTGTCGACTCTTTTTGCAGTTACCGACAGCATGCTCGGCGATGACACGGTCAGGCTTTATATCTCTTTCAGCGGGACGGGGACCGTCTACATAGATGATGTATATCTGGGTCCCGACGGCATAAGGGAAAACTATATTCCTCAATATCTTACGGATCGCCTCAGGGATTCTTCTCCTTCAGCCGTCAGGCTCGGAGGTTTGACGATCGGCGGTGAAGGATACAGCCCCGACATCATGTATTCCCGTTCCCAGGCTTCAAGGACTCAAAAGATCTCGACAGATGAAGGTCAGATCAGGATATCCTCCTGTGACTCTCTTGAGGATTGCCTGGATATGGTAGCTTCATCCGGCGCGGATCCCTGGATCGTCATAGGATCCTGTGCCGGCGAGAATGATATAGATAAGTTCATGTCTTATATGTGCGGGACTGCCACGGAAGGATTCGGGGCAAGAAGAGTTTCCAACGGAACTGCCATGCCCTGGAGCCGCAGGTTTGACCGCATCTACATAGAGATAGCTGATACCGATCTTTGTTTTGCCACTGATTCTGCCAGGGGAGGTTACGTTGATTACATAATCTCCGTCATAGAACAGTCGGAATATTATCCTGCGATCAAGGAAAAAGTCGTTTTCCTGGACGGCATGAAATATGACGGAGGCATAAGATTTTCGAATGCCGACAGTCATACCCTTAACGTAAATGCCAGCGACATAAAGGAACTCGGTAATTCCGATCTGTATTACATGGTCAATGTTGCAGCTTTCTATAACCGGATCAACATGGAAGCAGAGCGTTCCAGAAATGTATCTGACAGCGGACAGTATATTTCTTCACTGTCTCTTGCCGAATCAGCCAGCTGCGCTGAATATACCGCCATGTTCCTTTGCGAAGAGGCGGGATTCGTCGAGATGCCCATGATGAACATAAGGATAGATTACAGGCCCGCATACTATAAGACGGATAAGATCTTCCTGGACGGGGATAGCGCATTGAACCTCTTTTCGACCATGAAGATGATGTCTGACGTTACGGGCGGCAATACGTCCGTCATGTATGTCCCTGAACTTTCGGATCCGATGGATGCCTCATCAGGCGAGAATGCCGGAGATTTTAAGAAGATGTGCGGCGTATTTGCGATCTCAGGGACTTACGGGAACAAGCATCTTGTCATTGCCAACTGTTCAAATGAGATGAAGCAGTTTGTCATTACCTCGGCGGGCGCGGAACTGTTTAATTCCTATGCGACAAAATACTCCTCGGAAGGCAAGGTCATAAGCAGCGGCAAGTTCGGAAAGCTCTTTAACAGACGTGTCCTTAATGCAGGAGAAGTCCTGATAGTCAAGGTCGAAGATAAGTGATGCTCATCATTTGTTGCGGTTGATGGCCATATCGTTATCGGCATCCATGAAATAGAATCCCCATCTGCGTGAATCTGCGCCGACTTCGATCGCGTAGGGTTTTCCGTCAACATCTATGAATGCGCGGTAGTGCTGTCTGTAACCTGTCCTTGCAACGAGATAAGCATCGTAGCCCAGGTAGTTCATCATCATGACCAGGGCTCCGTTATACTGGAGACACTGTCCGTATTTATATGTGAAGATAACGTCAGCCGTGGAGTATTTGGCCGAGTATTTGTAGGTCTTGTCATATGTGGAGTTCATGTTGATCCACCAGAGGGTGAAGGCGATCTTCTCTCCGTCAGTCCAGGAACTGTGGAAGTAATCCGATTCGAACTTCTTGATGGCCTCGATATCCTTTTTTGTGAAGTTGATCTTGCTCGTGGAATACTTCTTGGATGAGTCTGTGGTCTTATACATATAGCAGTTTATGGACTTGGTGTTGGAAGGCCCCGGCTTGATGTTCTTGAACATGGCGATGCCGTCAACAAGGGAATAATGACGCCTTACGTCTTCGATATAAGGAACTTGCAGATCTGTCTTTGCGATCTTTATCGATGCGCGGCTCTCTCTGGTATTGCCCTGTTCATCCTTGCAGATGGCGGTAAGGTAGATCTTGCACTTGCCGTTTGTACCCGTGAGGCCGGGGTAGCAGGAACGTCTTAAACTGGTCGAAGTCTTATCGGAATTGATGAACTTGATCAGGGCTCTTTCGCCGTTGTTGTAATAATAAAGCGCATATTTGGTGCAGGATACGGCTTTCCAGCTGATCTCGGCCTTGGCTCCGGAGACGCTGAAGGATTTGATCACAGGCTTGGAAGGGGATGTCGTTGCACGGATCTCGGAACTAGCAGTATATATCGTGCTGTTTCCGGATCTGCGGTAGCCCTTGACGCCGATAGTGTAAGTGGTTCCGCCCTTAAGGCCGGTGAGTTTGTAATTCAGAGTGGTCCTGTCAACGGTCGCGATGTTCTTAGTCTTGCCGTCCTGAACCGTATATATGACATATCCGCTGGAGCCTGCAAGGGATTCCCAGCAGATCTTGATCTTTGTCTCGTAACTCATATAGCCTTGGGTTATCGCAACCTTGCTCGACTTGAATTCGCTGTCCGTGATGGCATCGTCATCGCTGCCTACGGCTCTTACTTGTGAACGAAGGGCAAAAGGGAAGATGAGGCACAGCATCAGGAGCGCAAATACCGGGATAAAGAGCTTTTTTATCGATATCTTCATAGATCAGAGTTCCTCCGCCTTGTTGTTCAATGCTTCAGTTACGGCTTTGGACAGGTCCTGTCCCTTGTTTCTCCAGTTGCTGCATATGGCATTAGCTTCATCGGCGCCGGAACAGATAAGGTTTATGTTTAAGTCTTCGGACGAAAGACTGACCCTGACCCTGCCGTCTCCTGAAGGCTCGCAAGATGCTTTGAACCTTTCAAGTTCGGATATCTTCGTGTTAAGTTCCCTGCAGGCAGCATCCAGGTGGCTTCTTACTTCCAGATTGATCGAAGGAACGATGTCCTCCAGAACGGCGATGCCTCCGTCGCTCAACATGAGCTGCTCCGTTCCGCCGATAGCTTCGCCCATGCCGTTCTCTCCGTGGGTAACGTCCATCAGGTTTCCTGCTATCAGTTCGGAATAAGCCTTGCTGAAAGTGAAAAATTCCATATAAAGGGAAGAAAGGCATTTGTCCATGAGCATGTGATAACTTATCCCCGGAACATTCCCGACGATATAAAGGATATGCACTTTAGCGTCTGCTGCGGACAGATCTGTCATGACATTAACCTCTCTGTATGGATTAACACTCCTTATTATATAGCATTTTGCCGAAAAGTTCTCTTTTGGCAAAAATCAGGTTTAAGAGTCAGGTTCAGGGGTGTATACTTTGTAATGCTTTTGTATCATCAACATTCAAGGAGAATTATCTATGATCACATTTGACTATCAGAACGCCCTCGATTTCATAGGCGGACAGGAAGCCATCGATCGGATCGAACCCCAGGTAAAGGTTGCATCAGACATGCTCGCGAAGAAGAACGGCCCCGGCAATGATTTTCTCGGCTGGCTCAACCTCCCTACCGCATATGACAAGGATGAATTCAACCGCATCCGCAAGGCAGCCCAGAAGATCAGAAGAGATTCTGATGTTCTCGTGGTTATCGGCATCGGAGGATCCTACCTCGGAGCCAGAGCCGTCATCGAATTGCTGAACCACTCTTTTTCCAATGCTCTGTCCAAGAAGGACAGGAAAGCACCCATGATATTGTTCTGCGGTAATTCCATCAGCGCCACATATCTGGCAGACATGATGGATGTTATCGAAGGAAAGAATATATCTTTGAACATTATCTCAAAGTCGGGTACGACTACTGAGCCTGCCATCGCCTTCAGGATCCTGCGCGCTTACATGGAGAAGAAGTACGGAAGAGAAGGGGCAAGGGACAGGATCTACGCCACTACCGATAAGAAGAAAGGCGTATTGAAGGGCCTTGCAGACGAGGAAGGTTACGAGACTTTCGTAGTTCCCGATGATGTCGGAGGAAGATTCTCCGTCCTGACAGCGGTAGGCCTCCTTCCGATCGCAGTTTCCGGAATCGATATCCGCGAACTCATGAGGGGAGCTAGAGACGCTTCCAAGGAATACAAGAAGATGCCTCTTTCCGATAATCCCTGCTATCAGTACGCTGCAGTGCGCAACTGCCTCCTGCGTTCCGGCTATTCCACGGAGGTCATGGTCAATTACGAGCCTTCTTTCCACTATATGACCGAGTGGTGGAAGCAGCTCTACGGAGAATCCGAAGGCAAGGATCTGAGGGGCATATTCCCCGCAGGCGTTGACAACACAACGGATCTTCACTCCATGGGCCAGTATATCCAGGACGGAGCAAGGATCATGTTTGAGACCGTTGTCGAGATAGACAAGGCAAGAAGATCCTTTGAGATCCCCAACGATCCCGATAATCTTGACGGACTTAACTTCCTTTCCGGAATGGACATGAATGAGGTAAATAAGAAGGCAATGCAGGGCACGGTCCTCGCTCATGTTGACGGCAAAGTTCCGAATCTTGCGATCCACATGTCGGAATGCACGCCTTATTGCCTTGGAGAACTCATCTATTTCTTTGAGAAGGCCTGCGGTATCTCCGGCTACATCCTCTCAGTCAATCCTTTCAACCAGCCCGGTGTCGAGGCTTACAAGAAGAACATGTTTGCCCTTCTCGGCAAGCCCGGATACGAGGATATGAAGGCTGAACTCGAGGCAAGACTTAAGGACTAAGATCGAATAATGTTTCTTTTGATCCGGTAAGCAAAGGGACCTGCTGAATATGCAGGTCCCTTTTCTCTACACTTTATTCCATGACTTGAGTGATGACTCTGTTATCTTATCGAACTATGGTAGATCCCGTTGTCGTTCTCGGTGATCCTTATTATCGTATCCTGGTACTTCTCGTGGAAATAATCGACTTTCCAATCGTTTCCGTTCAGCTTGGTAATGGTTATCGTGTAAAAATCGTAGCCTTCGGGTTTTTCACATGTCAGGAACTCATCCTTGCCGATGAAGTTGCTTCCTGACCTTTTTTCGGTATGTTCTCCGATTACTTCACTGTCATTGCCGTAGAATGTCCAGGTTACGGCGCTTATGTCTTCATTGAGATCAAGCTGCACCTCGCATCTGTTATAAACGCTTCCCGTAAGGTTAAATATGCCGGATGCAATGCACATCATGATGTATGTTGACATCGTAATGACCGTCCAGATACGCATATAGTCTTTCTTTTCGATGAAAAGGGATATTATCACCAGGATGCATCCTGCGCCGAGGAAGACCGTTCCCCACATGGCGAGGATCCTCTTGGCCGTATAGCCGTAGATGGAGAAGTAGAGCACGAGCTTTGACAGGGATGATATGGCAAAGACAAGGCTTTCACACATAAGGAGGGTAAGAAGGATCTTGTTGATCACGGATCTGAATTCCTCTTTGAGGGTCAGAAATCTTATGACGCAGAATACGAAAAGGTTGACTGCCATGATGCCGCAAAGTTCGAAGAATCCCTGTCTTGCATATTCAGCAAGAGTGAAACCTTCTCCGATCTTTCCCGAAAATGAATCAAAGTAGTAGTTGCCCCTGAAACAGAAGAATATGACATAGAGAAGATCGAAAAGGATGAGCAGGATCCTGCTTATTGCGACAGGCGCCGCGCGGAGCTTATCGAAAAATGCATCCGTACGGTTTCCGTCACTAAGCATGTCTTCTTCATCTTTTCTTGCACATCCCGAGAGCATTCCGTAAAGGTACATGCCTACGGGGAAAGCGAGGATCAAGGATACGATATCCTTGCCGACCTCTTCTGATGAGATATAATCGGTTATGTTGGAGATTATGTTGCCGAAAGAAGGATCGATCTGCCCCAGGAGGTTGAGTGCGATCAGGAAAGCAGGGAAGATGAATACTATGGCGAGGATCCCTACGACTGCTTTGCCTTTGAATTTCTTTTCGCCGGCAAAAAGGCCTATGTCCTGAAAGACCCTTACGAAGTTTGCAAAGGGCCTTATTATCATCGTTACGAAGAAATCGCCGATTATGTATTCCGAAGTCCTGCCCTTAAGAAGGCCGCGGGACCTCACTGCGGTAGCATAGAATACCACAATGTGCAGGATGAGCATTGCAAGTTCGAGTTCCGGTGCAAAATGGAGAAGGGCAGCAGACAATAGGAGAGATGTATACCAGAATGTGTCTGATGCCGAGAACTTTCTTCTCTTGCACCTGCCTTCCAGGACCGTTTCATTCCAGATTATGAAAAGAAGGGTAAACAGGAGCTTTGCGACACCGTCGGGGACTTTGCCGTATGAAGTCAAACCGAAGATAAAGATCCTTGCATAAAGGAATGCGATGGGGAATGCAAGTGAGATCCCGGCTCTGCCGCAGCTCTTATTGAGCTTTTCAGGGCGCGTTTGTATAAGGGAATAGTTTTCCATGATTTTTCTCCTTGGGTTTTTAAGCTAAATTCAGTCTTCCGGATCGGGCTGGTATTCCAGTATGTCTCCGGGCTGGCAATCCAATGCTTTACATATGTCGTTTAAAGTCGAGAACCTTACGGCTTTTGCTTTCTGATTTTTCAAAATGGACAGGTTGGCCTGTGTTATGCCGATCCTGCTTGCCAGTTCGCCTGATGACATCTTACGGCGGGCCATCATAACATCAAGATTTACGATAATCATTTAAGGTCACCTCCGTCAGATAGTAAGATCCATCTCATCCTTCATCATTATCGCCTTGTCAAAGGCGGTCTTTACGCAAAGGACGATGAGAGCAATGAACCAGACGACTATGCTTAAGAATATGGAACCGGGCCAGATGACGGTCTCGCATGCGCAGGCTATGCCGCAGGCGACGAGTCCTCCCGTGATATATCCCATCAGCCGGGTGTTGCCCGTATCAAAAACGATGTCTTTTTCCATATTGGAAAGGAGTTTATATACGCTGAATATGACGACATAGCCGCAAATGGTTGCGACATAGAATATTATCGTGGTCAGAACGAGCGACATGATGTCGAATTTCTCGATCCAGCAGTAAGTAACATATCTTGCAATGGGATATCCTCCGATATCAGCCATCACGATAAGCGCGATGAATATTATGGATGCAAGTTTGCTGAGCCGGATGACGCCGGAACGGTATTTCTTTTCTTCACTGTCAGCCATGTTAAGCTCCTTTCGTGAACGGGATTTCTTCTTCACTGAATGCAATATAACATAACGATTTCTGTAAATCAACACTTTTTTATCGAAAAACAATAAAATTATTCCGATTAACAAACAGCAACAGGAACAATGGTATAATAGGCGTATGTGAATAAGAGGAGGATAAGGTTATGCCACATTCATCCGGAGGGGGCGGAGGATCTTTCGGCGGCGGAGGCGGTTCGTCGTTCAGCAGCGGAAGCGGTTCGGGAGGATCATCAGGCCACACCAGCAAAAATTATTTCCAAGGGGCCGACAGGTATGTTTACTACCATAACGGCGAGCCTCATTATATCTATTCGGACAGGGACCCTTCAAAGGGAACATCAAAATGGAGATTTCTGATCCTTCTTTTTTATCTGCCCTTTCTGCTCGTTCTGGTTCCGATCTTTTCGAATGCCCTGCACAGGCCTGCCAAGCTGAATACGGATTACAACACCGGGATCGTTGTCGAAGACAATGCGGGGGTCATCAAGGATACAACCGATCTTGAAGCTGCCATGGAAGGCTTTTTCGATCAGACGGGAATTACACCTGCCTTGGTCACGGTCAACAATGAGGACTGGCAAGGTGAAGAATACGGTTATCTCACGGATTATGCCTATAACTGCTACTTAGAACATTTCAATGACGAAAGACATTGGCTGATAGTCTATTCCGAACCGAAAGACCCTTCTGAAGGTGACATTTACTACTGGGAAGGTATGCAGGGAGACGAGACGGACGAGATCCTTACGGAAGACAATCTGAATATCTTTAATCAGGTCTTTAACGATCAGCTTGCAGAAGGAGAAAGACCGGATGTCGCTTCATCGCTGGTCATGGCTTTTTCGAGCCTTGAAAACAGGACCATGAAGTCGGGCTTCAGTATCAGCAGGATCTTTCCGGCGGGCATAATGATCCTGTTTATCGTATTTCATGCTACGGGCGTGATCACAAGTCTTGTCAGGAGCGGAAGATACAAGAATGCGGTCCGGGTGGGCCTATCGTCTGATGAGGAAGCATGCTCCTCCTGCGGCGGACGCTATGTCAAAGGCACATCATCTACCTGTCCTCACTGCGGCGCCCCTGTCGGGACGAAGGAGAATGTGAATATAATCACCGGTGACAGGGCTGAATCCGTGCCTGTTTCCGGAATGGTTAATTCTTACGGTACTGAGTTATATAATGGAAAAGTGAGGGCAGAAGACATAGACGATTCCGAACTTCCCTTATCACAAAGGATCAAGGGGATCTTCAAGAGCAAAGATGACGAGGAGTAAGGCATGACAAAGGACAAGGCATACGCCTTCTACGGCAGTGACAATTGTGATTGCAGCAAGATCACGGAAGAATACCCGGGCATAACGGATCCCAAGGACCTTTACGATGCCCTTGAGTCCATTTGGTGTGCCGACACTTGCGCTCCGAGGATGAGGGATAAGTGGACAGAAGATAATAAGACATGGGGCCAGTGTTCAATAACGGCTTTTCTCGTGCAGGACATCTTCGGAGGGAAAGTCTACGGCATCCCGAGAGAAGGTGGAAATTTTCACTGCTATAATGTGATAGGGGAGGCTCTTTTTGATCTTACAAGCGAACAGTTTGGCGGTGAGGTATTGTCTTACGAAGATAATCCCGAGCAGTTCCGCGAAGTCCATTTTGCCAAAGAAGAGAAAAGACAAAGATATGAACTCCTCAAAAAGAGATTGAAGGAAAAGACGGATTTGATGCCACCGGGATCATCGTATTTCTTACCGGATGCATAGGATTTGCCGTGATATGTCATTTCTATTCGTCCGATTCCAGAGGTTATTTCCTGCTGGGATATTTCGGATTATTCATGTTCGAAAACCTTTATGCGGGGAAGAAGGCAGAGATCAAGGGTCCCGCTCTTTCGGTCATACCCATTGCGGCGGCTGTTCTCTTATTTTCAGGCATGTGGACTTGTCATTTCAAGATGCCTGCAGATGATCTGAGCTATTCTTTCTCGGATGCGAAAGGCACGGCTGAAGCGGTCAATGCCCTCCCTCAGGATTCCGTGATCTACGACTACTGTGCCTGCCCGGGGGAGACGGTACTGCCGTATCTTAACGAAGGAAAAGTCCTTAATACCATAGACGGCCACGTGATAAGCAATGATATTACTTTCTGGAACGAAAGACAGACAGAGTTCCTTAAGGGGGTTAATCCTACGCAATTCATAAAGGAATCCCGTCCTGAGCTTACGGAGATATATGTTCTTTATCCCCTGACCGAAAATCCGACTTTCCCTTCCCAATACAGAAACGAAGAATATCTTTCAAACGGATATGAATATGAGATCATCTACAGATCCCCTGAGGATGTATTCTATTTTGACGGTCTTGAGCGAATGGGGATAATGAAGATAACCTTCCCCGCTAATGAGGGCTGACTTCATCCGGCAATTCCTGTCAGATGATCCCGGAACATCTCATATTTTGTCTTTTATCCCTTTTTTTCTTCCCTATGTCATAAAAGTGTAATATAATGTATTGGTCTAAAAATGCCGTTATTGGCGGCTAATTCTTTTGCCTTAGGGCAATATTGATCAGGAGGGATTTATGTTTAAGACAATCAAACATGGATTTGTCGCATTTTTGGCCATAGTCATGGTCTTCTCTTATTGGAGCGTAGCGGTTTGGGCCGGTACGAATGACGGATCCAATTATACGATCGAAGTCATCGATTCATATGATGGTGACATCGGCAGTTTCACTAACCTTGCAAACCACGGCAAGTATGTTGGCGGCACCATCTACATGGACCAGTGCGGAGAAAACATTGATAATGTGCGCACCAAGATCAGAGCACTGGCAACTCCGCCGGATGAATCTGTCAGTCCTGTTGCTTTCAATGATGATAACAAGACATTAGTCAGAGGCGCTGAATATGTTCTGACCTATATACAGAATGCCAGAGACGAGAACTATCCCTACTATTATTTTAATTACTTCTCTGTCCTTCATGTCAAAGCGAATAATCCTTCTTTAGGTGCATTAAACGTTGAGTCGACGGATCCCAATGTCCTGAATGACAAACATGTATGTATGTGGGAGATGTCAGAGATCAGCAGTTCCACTGACAAGTATTTCCTTATGTATGTCTGTCCGCAGTCCAATCCCAGTTCGAGGATCTCCATTTCCCAGGGAAATGACTCAGGTGCGGTCAATGTAGCCTTTGTAAAGGGTATAAAATTGACGGAATTCTTTGTCAAGGAAACCGAATATATCGAGCAGTCTCAGACTTCATCCGTTGCAGGATACGGAAAGATGAATGTAACTGATCAGAATACCAATGAAGTATATTCCGCGTATGTTATTGATGACGGTTATACATTTAACTACATTCCCGGTGATACGATGCATTTTGTCATCGACAGGACCAAAACAGACGGCGGTGATACTAATGATACCATGACATATAAGCTGTATAGAGGAAATACGGAGATTCCCCAGGGTCCCGGATTTACTGTTGTCCCTGATTCTGCCGGCAGCCTTAACGCAAGAGTAACTATTTCAGATGAAGTAGCTCATCAGGGTGATAATCTTGTCTTAAAGGTCGTTGAAGTTCCCGTAGGCAGCGGTCCTGACTTTAATCCTGACGAAGATCTCAGCAGACCTGTTATCTGCTTGAATATTAATGTTCTTAATTCAAATCCTGTTAAAACGATCAGTTTTAAGCAAGACAGTTATGAACTTACGACAGTTGAAAATAAGACAAAGGATATGTCCAAGGAAGTAGTCGTATCGCCTAACGATTATACTGATGTCGTTTTGTATACATCGGATGATCCTTCTGTAGCGACAGTAGACTATAACACAGGTGTTGTGACAGCTGTCGGAGTAGGTGAGACTTATATCAGAGCTTTCCCCAAGAAAAACCAGTCACTTATTGCAAGCTGTAAGATCGTTGTAAAGAAGGATCTTCAGACAATACAGATCGATGAGCCGAGTATGGTCGTACAGGGACGTCAGGCTAATGTCGTATATTCAACAATACCTACGGCAGCTCAGGGTGTTAACCTTCAGGATATCGAATGGACATCAAGCAACGATAATGTTCTTAAGGTGATCGGCCCTGATGCCAGCGGTAAAGTATATGTGAAAGCAGTTGCCAATGCTGCTCTGGCTAACGGCAGCAATGAGACCGTTATCCTGACCGCTAAGGGAAAGAACGGAGTTTTCACAGAGAAAGCCATTACGGTATACCAAAATACACCTTCATCCGATATAGTCTATGCGGTTGAACTTAACGGTACTTATGCAACCAATTTTCAGAAGTCACTTGTTCAGCTTGAAGGTGATTCTTATAAGATCTATGATGGTCAGTCCGTAAAGATCGGAACAACATTTACAACGTCTTCTTCTTCTTCAGCTCCTTCTTCTGACTTGCTTGAGTGGAGAGTTACGGTCGAAGGTACGTCAATAGTTAATGCGGAACTCGATGAAGCAGAGACATATTTTACATACGAATATAACCCTGGCGCTTCCGATAAAGAACTTATCGTTCATTTTAAACAGTTCCAGAATGCCAAGATCCAGCTGATTGGTTATGCAATCGGTGAGAATGGCGGCATAGATAATCCTCACGCTGTAAAGACTTTGCGCTTCAATGTAAATAAGAAGACGAGCAACATATATACTTATTATCCCAGCAACAACAACGGTGTTACATTGGATAATGTATGCGAAGGTAAAGATGACAAAGGAACAGAAGTAGTTCTTAAGTACATACTGGAGGAGAATGTTACCGAGAATCAGGACCTTATTCATGTGGTTTCTGAAAATCCGTCTGTATTGGAAGTCGCTGATTATTCCAATTTCTCAAGGACAGGAACGATTTACCTTAAAGCGTATAAGTATGGAACAGTTGACCTTTACCTGTATTCCGTATATGATCTTTCGCTGACTAAACCCGGTAAAAAGCCGACCTATTACGATACATACAGGAAAATTACTGTTACTGTCCGGAGAAATATAGATAAGGCCGTGGTCGTACAGGACATTTCAGACAAGGTGTTTAAGAATGCTGCTTATAGTATCAATGACATCAAAGATGAATTGGCAATAACGTATGACGGCAACGAGCTGGTATATGGGAATAACTATAATCTTGAACTGAGCAACAACACAAATGCCGGTACATGCACCGTAACGATTAAGGGTTCCGGCGCCTCTTATGGCGGAACAAAAACAGTTTCTTTCAATATTGATCCTTATAGTATCTCCAATACCAGCCAGAGCACCGTTTCAACGATTACTGTTAATGGAACGCATACTTATTCAGGTTTGGCTATCAAGCCGGGAGTTACTCTGAATATAAGGAAGTTCAACACCAATCTCAGACAAGACAATGATTACTTCCTTGTCTATGACAATAATATCAATGCGGGCAATAATGCAAGCATTATGGCAGTAGGTGTCGGAAACTATACCGGTATTGTCATGACTAATTTCACGATAAATCCTGCCAGTGTCGGTGAAATGAACATTACGAATATACCCGATGAATTCTATAACGGTAAAGAACATAAGCCTGACATACCTGCAACAAACAAGATGACAGGAGATAAACTCAATATCGGTATCGATTACCATCTTGAATATTTGAACAATGTAAATAAAGGACGGGCAACGATCAAAGTTACAGGTGAAGGAAATTATACCGGAACCAGAGAGGCTTACTTTGAGATCCGTCAGGCAACTATTGCCGATACTACGATCTCTTCGATCCCGGATCAGACATTCACATTTGGTGAGGCATTAAGACCTCCCGTAACTGTCACTTTTGACGGAAAGACTCTTGTCGAAGGTACCGATTACCGTATTGATTACAGGGATAACTATAATGCCGGCACGGCAACGGTTGTATTTATCGGATTGGGTGATTTTGGCGGAGAAACAACAAGAACCTTCAAGATCAACCCTTATAAGCTCACGGCTTCGAATACTACTGTTACGGTAGATGAGCTGACCTATGACGGTACTGCCAAGAAACCTAATGTTAATGTGGTTCTCAAGGCAACCGGAAAGAACATCAATCGTAATGATGAAGGAAACGGTGATTTCAAGGTCACATATTCCAACAATGTCAATTCCGGAAACGGTGCTAAGGTAACCATTACCGGAACAAAGAACTTCACAGGTTCATTTGATAAGAACTTCACGATCAAGGGATTTGACATTGACAGAGTCGGAGTAGAGGGCATTCCTGAGCAGGCATATACCGGCAAGGCTGTTAAGCCGAAGGTCAAGCTTACTTTCATGGATAAGACCCTCAAAGAAGGAACAGATTATAAGCTTGCTTATTCTGACAACATCAAGTCCGGTGAGGCTACCATTACCGTTACGGGTCTCGGCAACTTCTACGGAACTAAGATCGTAAGATTCAGGATCAAGAATGCTCCTGTTTCGTTCAATACGGATCTTGTAAAGGTTGTAGCAGGCGGCGAAATGAGGCTTCCTTACAGTGCATCTGAGAGCGTCAGCTTCTCATCTTCCAGCAAGAGCATCTGCACGGTAAATTCTGAAGGTGTTGTATTTGCAAAGATGGCAGGCTATGCAACGATCACTGCAAAGAGCGCATCCGGCATCAAGGCAACCATTAAGGTACTTGTTCTCTATAAGGATGTTCAGTCTGATGCTGATTTCTGGTATGAGCCTACTTACTACCTGACCGATAAGGGCGTTGCAAAGGGTTATGACAATCAGACCAACTTCAAGCCCGGTAATGAGTGCTCACGTGCACAGATGGTTACCTTCCTCTGGAGACTTTCAGGATCACCCGAACCCAAGACTAAGTCTACTACCTTCAAGGATGTAAAGAGCTCTGATTATTTCTACAAGGCAGTCCTCTGGGCAGTAGAAAAGGGTATCACCACAGGTATATCCAGCAAGAAGTTCGACCCTCAGGGAATCTGTACAAGAGCACAGACCGTTACATTCCTCTGGAGAATGGCAGGTAAGCCTAATCCTAAGGCTAAGACATCCAAGTTCAAGGATGTAAAGAGTTCCGACTACTTCTATAAAGCAACGATCTGGGCATCCGAGATGAAGATCGTAGCAGGTTATGATAACGGAACGTTCAAGCCTAAGGGCAAGTGCTTGAGAAGACAGATGGTTACTTTCCTTTATAAGTACGACAAGTTTGTTAACGGAAAGGGCTGATCGCTAGGCATAGCGCTTGATTGCAAAATTTCAGGGACCGTCTTTTGTGGCGGTCCCTGTTTCATGTTACAGGACAAAAAAATACACCTGACAAGCAGGTGTATTTTTGTTTTGATCATTAGGATAGCTCTTACTTAGCTACTATGTTTGCAAGCCTTCCTTTGACATAGATGAACTTGACGATGCTGCGTCCTGCAAGGGCTTCATCCAGGCGGCTGTCTGCCTTGACGATATCTTCGACCTGTGCCTGATCTGCATCGGAAGGGATATCGATCTTGAACTGGATCCTGCCGTTGATCTGGACTGCGATCTCGACCGTATCAAGAACGAGAGCAGATTCATCGTAAACGGGCCATTCTTCGTTGAAGATGGAGTAACCGTTGCCCAAAGCTTCCCAGATCTCTTCCGTGAAGTGAGGCGCGAAAGGTGAGAGGATAAGGACTAACTTTTCGAATGCCTGTCTTAAGACTGCGGGATCGGCATCTTCCGACTGCTGATACTTGCCGATGGCATTAAGGAGCTCCATCATGCGGGCGATGGCCGTGTTGAACTGGAAGCGGTCAATGTCGGTTGTTGCTGCTTTGATCGCATAGTTAACGGCGTAGTTAAGATCTTTGGCTGAAGCGATGGAAGCTGCCTCAGCGGAAGGAGTAATCGCAGAAGGTGCGACTTTTATAACATCTTCAGTCAACCTTTCGATCCTTCTTATGAACTTGACTATAGCCTGAAGACCTTCGTCGTTCCAGGGACCGCCGTCGATATAAGAGAAGCCGAATCCTAAGTAGGTCCTGAATACGTCAGAACCGTACTTGATGATGTAATCGTCAGGCATAACCGTATTGCCCTTGGACTTGCTCATCTTCTGTCCGTCGGAACCTAAGATTACACCCTGGTGTACAAGGCTCTTGAAAGGCTCGTCGAAGTCGAGAAGGCCCATGTCACGCATGGCCTTGGTGAAGAATCTTGCGTAGAGGAGGTGCATGGAAGCATGCTCGGCACCGCCTACGTACTTATCGACAGGGCACATCTTGTTGATCTTGTCCTTGTCGAAGATCTTATCTGCATTCTTGTTGTCTGCATAACGGAACTGATACCAGGAAGAGTCAACGAAAGTATCCATTGTATCAGGATCACGCTTTGCATTGCCGCCGCACTTGGGGCACTTGCAGTTGATGAAGGAATCACATTTAGCAAGAGGAGACTCTCCGTCGGGCTTGAACTCGACATCGTAAGGGAGGAGGACAGGAAGGTCTTCTTCCGGAACAGGTACGACGCCGCACTCGGGGCAGTGGATCATGGGGATAGGTGTGCCCCAGTAACGCTGACGGGAGATGAGCCAGTCACGGAGTCTGTAATTGACTTTCTTCTCGCCCATGCCCATGGTGGCAAGCTTTGCAACGATCGCATCGATCGCATCGTGCATCTCGAGCCCGTCGAATTCGCCTGAATTAACAAGGACACCGCTCTTCTCGCAGTAAGGGAGTTCATCTTCAACTCCGGGAGCGGACTGGACTACACGGATGATCTCAAGACCGTATTTCTTTGCAAATTCAAAGTCACGCTCATCGTGTGAAGGAACAGCCATAACAACGCCGGTGCCGTAGCCTGCGATGACATAATCGGCAGCCCAGATCGGGACCTTGCGGCCGTTTAAAGGATGGATGGCGTAAGATCCGGTGAATACACCGGTCTTCTCACGTGTAGTGGACATTCTGTCTATATCCGTAACCTTGGAGGTTGCGCGCTTATATTCTTCAACTGCTTCGCGGCATTCGTCTGTCGTAAGCTTGTCGCAAAGTTCCGATTCGGGAGCAACAACAACGTATGTGCAGCCCATGAAGGTATCTGCACGGGTCGTGAATACTTCGAGCTTGACGGGATCGCCGTTATCGTCTGTAAGTTTCTCGCCGTTCTTCTCAACGAAAAGGGCTACCTGGGAACCTTCAGAACGGCCGATCCAATTGGTCTGGATCTTCTTTGTCTTCTCAGGCCAGTCGAGGTCGGGAATGCAGTCAAGGAGTTCCTGGGCATAATCGGTGATTTTGAAGAACCACTGAGTCATGTGCTTGTGGATGACTTCAGAGCCGCATCTCTCACATGCGCCGTCTACGACCTGCTCGTTTGCAAGGACTGTGTTGCAGGAAGGACACCAGTTAACGGGTGCGTTCTTTCTGTAAGCCAGGCCCTTTTCGAAAAGCTTGATGAAGAACCACTGGTTCCACTTGTAGTATTCTGGAGTGCAGGTGGCAAGCTCATAGTTCCAGTCGAAGGTTGCACCCATCTCGCGGAGCTGCTTTTCCATTGTCTCGATATTCTTCATCGTGGAATCCTTGGGATGGATTCCCGTCTTGATTGCGTAGTTCTCGGCAGGGAGGCCGAAAGCATCGAATCCCATGGGGTGGAATACATTAAATCCCTGCATTCTCTTCATCCTTGACCAGGAATCGGTAAGGGAGTAGTTATACCAGTGGCCCAGGTGAAGATTGGCGCCTGAAGGATAGGAGAACATCTCGAGGCAGTAAAGCTTCTTGCCTTCCTTGTTCTCGTCAAAGTTGTAAAGGCCCGTATCGGCCCACTTCTTTTGCCATTTGCGATCGATGTCGATTGAATACCTCATTATTTTTATCTCCCGGTATGTTCTTATTTTTTAACAACTAATTGTAACACTTGTTCGGCTTCTTGTGATTGATTTTTAACGATTGTAATGTAATAATTTATCTGTTTGCGATAAAGAATTCGCATCTTTTGTGATGCGTTGTCAATATACGAGGTGTTTAACATGGCATTAGGAATGGAAATCGGCATTGATCTGGGTACAAGCTCAGTCCTCATCTATCAGAGAGGACAGGGTGTTAAGCTCGTTCAGCCTTCAGTTGTAGCAGTTAACAGCAAGACCGGTAAGGTTCTGGCTGTAGGTGAGCAGGCAAGTCTCATGTTGGGAAGGACTCCTAACGTTGTTGAGGCCATCAGACCCTTAAGAGAAGGCGTAATCTCTGACTTCAGAGCAACCGAGGTCATGCTCAAGGCTTTTATCGGTGAAGTCTGCAAAGGCTTCAGGGCAACATATTTCAAGCCTACCATCGTTGTCTGCGTTCCTTCCGTCATCACACCTGTTGAACAGCAGGCAGTCGAGAATGCATGCCGTCATGCAGGAGCCAAGGATGTTTTCCTAATCAGAGAGCCTATCGCTGCCGCCATCGGCGCAGGTATAGATATCACCAAGGCTTGCGGTTCCATGATCGTTGACATCGGCGGCGGCACTACTGATATTGCCGTTATATCCCTTTGTGAGCCTGTTGTGGATGCATCCTTGAAGGTTGCAGGCGACAAGTTCGACGAGGCCATTATCAAGCACGTACGTAAGCGTCACAACATCCTCATCGGTGAGAAGACTGCCGAGAAACTCAAGATCGAGATCGGCTGTGCTTATCCCCGTGACGAGGAGCTTACTTTGGATGTTCAGGGACGTAACATCATAACGGGTCTTCCTTCGACAGTTACGGTATCTTCAACAGAGATGCTCGAAGCTCTGGAAGAGCCTATCGGACAGATCTTTGAGGCGGTACATAATGTTCTCGAGAGGACACCTCCGGAACTCATGGCTGACATCTCCCAGAGAGGCATCGTAATGACCGGTGGCGGAGCTATGCTCTATGGTTTGGATCACATGCTTTCGAACCGTATCGGTATTGATGTTTCCCTGGCTCAGGATCCCATCAGATGCGTTGTTATCGGAACAGGTAAATCTCTTGATCTCATGGATAAGTTCGCTGCTTTGAGCGACGAATAAATCGTTTTTTGATAAGTTTTCTGCAGGCTGTTCCTTAGAGGGAACAGCCTTTTGTTTTCTGTTGAATTTTGCTTTTAGTTTTTATATTATTTTATAGGAACTTTAAAGGTCAGCAGGGGGAATGTTGATGAAGACGATACAGACGAAGCTTATATTCGTTACTTTTATCATCATTTTTGTCGTTATCGGCGCTTTTCTTATCACGTCCACTACAAGAACAAACGCCATCCTGAATGATGACTCACAGGAGATCCTGGTCTCGGCTGCCGATTATCACGCTAATATCATCGATGACAATTTTCGTTCCACAGAGCAGTCGGTCGGAACCATTTATAATTATGCCTTGAAAAGGGCAGAGACCTATACTGCATTCCTTCAGAAAGCGGACGAGAGAGATAAATATACCTATGACGTTTCCGAGCTCGGCAAGAGTATTGCAGAGAATACCAGAGGAGCCATGGCCGTATATCTGCGCTACAATCCTGATGACTACGGTCCTACAAGCGGATTCTGGTATACGATAAATCTTGCGGATAACTCCTGGCAGCCTTCGGTTCCCACGGACATGAGCCTGTATGACAAGGACGATCTTGAACATGTCGGCTGGTATTATATTCCGATCGCTACAGGAGAACCCATGTGGATGGATCCTTATTACAACGCGAATCTGGGGGTTGACATGATCTCCTACATCATCCCGTATTTTTATGATGAATATACTGTCGGAATTATCGGCATGGACATAAGCATGGACCTGCTCAAAGAGTCTGTTTCCAAGGTTTCGGTCTACGAAACGGGACATGCTTTCCTTATCGATAACAAAGCTAACGTAATCTACCATGAGGATATTCCCGACGGCAGGGATTATAAGGATCTGTCCGTTGAAGACCAGGAATATTTTAAGAGCATTCTTGATCTTAATCTCAATGAACTGACGGTATTCAAGTCACATAAAGGACAAGAGCAGAAGCTTATCCTTAAAGAACTTAAAAACGGCATGATACTCGGAATCTATGCGCCCAGCAGCGAGATCAATGCACCGAGAAGGAATCTCCTGATGCAGCTGCTCCTTATATCCGTCGTTATTATCGTCTTTGCTCTCATGATCGCCATGTTCTGGGTGCGTTCTCTCACTAAGCCTCTGAAGAAGATGACGAGCGTAGCAGAACATTATGCCGACGGTGATTTCAGCGAGCAGATGAGCGTTAAGAGTAAGGACGAGATCGGTATTTTGTCCCGAAGTCTTCAGACGATGTCTTCTTCGCTTCAGGAGCAGATCCGCCTGGCTGATTCCGCAAATAAGGCTAAGAGTGACTTCCTTGCCAACATGTCTCACGAGATCCGAACCCCTATCAATACGATCCTGGGCATGAATGAGATGATCCTTCATGAAGCGGAAGAGCCTGAGATACTGGATTATTCATCGAACATTCAGAATGCAGGCAAGACCTTGCTTTCACTTGTAAATACGATACTTGACTTTTCGAAGATCGAAGACGGAAAGATGGAGATCATCCCCGTTAATTACGGTACGTCATCGCTCATAAATAATCTTGCGATATCCATCATGGAGCGCGCCAAGGCAAAGGAGCTCGAATTCGTTGTTGATGTCGATGAGAATCTTCCTTCCGTCATGAACGGCGATGACATAAGAGTTGCCCAGGTAATAATGAACCTGCTTACCAATGCGGTTAAATATACCGAGAAGGGCACGATCACTTTTACTTTCCGTGAACATTCAAGGGATGCTGACGGCATCGATCTTTTCGTGTCGGTAAAAGATACCGGAATAGGCATCCGCGAGGAGGATCTGGAAAAGCTCTTCGAGTCCTTCGAACGTTTGGAAGAAAAGCGCAACAGGAACATTGAAGGAACGGGTCTCGGAATGGCGATCGTAAACCGCCTCCTTGCCATGATGGGAAGCCGTCTTGACGTTAAGAGCGAATACGGCAGGGGATCTGAATTCTCTTTCATTTTGCATCAGAAGATCGTTGACGACCGCCCCATCGGTAATTATTCCGAAAGACTCCATAAGAGTTCTCACGGTGCAGGGAACCGCAGAAGGCTTACCATCAGCGGTGCTGATATCCTTGTTGTCGATGATAACGAGATGAACCTTAAGGTTGCAAAGAGCCTTATGAAGCTTAACGGGATCGTTCCGGATCTTGCCATATCGGGAAGCGATGCGATGGATATGATACGCGGAAAGCACTATCATATTGTCTTCCTGGATCACATGATGCCTAAGATGGACGGCATCGAGACCTTGCAGAAAATGAGAGAACAAAAGCTCCTGCCTGAAGATACGACGGTTATCGCACTCACTGCAAATGCTATAGTCGGAGCCAAGGAGATTTATCTCGAAAAAGGATTCGATGATTATCTATCCAAACCGATCGACATATCTAAACTGGAAGAGATAATTGTAAAATACTTACCGGCAGGTCTTTGCAAGATTGAGAAAACTGCGGCCGGAACGGAAGATCAGACTGCCCCGGAAGATGATGATCTTCCCCTCGAGTTTGCTCCTTCGGATGAAACCGATAAGATGAAACTTCTTTCTGACAGCGGATTGAACACTGAAGCAGGCGTTGGTTACTGTGCAGGTGATGAGGATTTCTACATTGAGATGCTTCAGACCTTTGCAGGCGAGTGGGAGGAAAAATCCCAAGCCATAAAGTCCGCATATGATAATAAGGATCTTGAAGATTATCAGATCCGCGTGCATGCGCTTAAGAGCGTAGCAAGGACTATAGGAGCAGATGATCTTTCCGACCTTGCTTTGGAACAGGAGAATGCTTCCAAGGCAAAGGATGCTGCAGCAGTCGATAATGGTGTCAAGCCTTTGCTTGATGCATATTCTGATGTCGTAATGAAGATCCGGAATATAATCGGTTAACTTTTCCTGCAATTATCATCTGCATTCAATACAGCATTTTTGATCAAAAAAAGAGGACTGCCCTTTGTGAGCAGTCCTCTTGGACTTTAGCGGCTTTTGCCGCTTATTTGACGAGATTGATCGTACCGAAGACTTCGGGATTCATGTAGCCCGTTCCGGTATCGTCAGCCCAGCTTATTGTGCCGAGTCTGGATCCTGAGGATCCTGCATCGTTGACCTGCAGTTCAAGACCTACGGAAGTGCCTGCAGCAGGCTTGATGTCTGTCCACTTGAAGGCTGCTTCGACGATATAACCGCCGTCTGTGATCTTAACGGCTGACTTCATGTTCTTCTCGTTGCATTTGTCACCGTTGAAACTCAGGAAGTTCTCGTAGCTTACGCGGTACTGCTTGTCGTCAGGCTCGTATCCGCCTGCCTTGCTGTTGTTCTCATCGATGAATACTTCGATGGAATCCTGTTCCCAGGCATTCTCGTTATCCTTGTTGAGAACATCGTCCTTAACATCGAAGAGGACATAGAGATAGTCCTTATCCCAGAGGAGTTTGGCAGTACCTGTGCACTGGGCGCCAAGGACTATGGACAGAGGCACCTCTTCAGCATTATTCCACGCATTGTCAACCTTGCCGTCGATCTTTACGCTGCCGCTCTTAACATCCATCGTGGGTCGTTCGATCTTCTTGATGTCAAAGTTGATCTTGGAGGAATCTACGAATGCCCAGTAAGCAAGCTTAGCCTGATATCTTCCGTCGAAGAGGAGAGGATACTGGGTCGTGGATCCGCTGCCTGCGCCGCCGACGTTATTGTAGGTCTGCAGCCAGGAATTGGGATCGATGACGCCCCATACTGTGAAGCCGGAGATGTCGATATCCTTATCGGCGTCAAGAGTCTTGAGGGACTCGTAGATCTGATTGATGTAAACTGCCTGGAGGTTTAATTCCTCGGGGAGATTTTCCTTGCTTCCGTCGAAACCTGCACTGGTCTTAACGTCGAATTCCGTAAACATTACCTTGTCTACGACCTTGGCATATTCTTTTACGCATGTTTCGATCTGGCTTACGGAAGGAGAGTTGACCGTATAGTGTCCCTGCATTCCGAAACCGTCGATCCTTGTGCCGTCAACAGCCTTTACGGCCTTGATGAGCTTGACTATGCCCTCGCACTTTTTGGTATTGCATTCGTTGTAGTCATTGTAGTAGAGCTCGAGAGAAGCGGGAGCATGCTTGTTGGCATACTTGAATGCATTGACGATGAATTCGTTGCTGCCGTAGACCTTCCACCAGGAAGACTTGCTGCCGTGTGTTGAATCAGTGAGCTTATCAGCACCGGGTTCCTCGTCAGTCCTGTAGGTATTGGTATTGTCGCTTATGGCTTCGTTTACGACATCCCATCCGTAGAACATGCCCTTATACTTGCTGTTTTCTCCGGTGTAGTAATCCATCATGGTCTTGATGTACCACTCGAGACGCTTATTCATCTCGGCCTTGGAAACATAGTCTTTGGATGCATCGTAATCAACATGGAAGAACCACTCGGGGGTCTGGGAATGCCATACGAGAACATGTCCTCTGACCTTGATGACCTTGTCGGGATTATTGGTATTCCATTCAAGGATCTTATCGAGGATGGCATCTGCGCGTGAATGATCAAGTACGGGAACTGTCATCTTTTCGCCGTTAAACTCAACTTCCTCGAGTTTGCTTACGGCATTGTTGTTGTAGCCGAACATTGCGTCAGGCTTGAGTTCGTTTCCGATCGTGATCGCATTGAAATGCTTGGTTACGATCTCCATGAGCTTCTCATCGGAAAGCTCGGACTGAACGATCGACACACCGCAGATGGCATCTTTTCCAAGACCTGCATCGGATGCGACAACGGAGGAAAGATCAGGAATATCCGTCTGTACTTCAGCGGGGCCCAGATCTTCTTCGGATTTATCAGGTGAAAGGATAACGCCTGCGACATAGTAGTCACCCTTGACGCAGTCGCCGTTACCGTAATCCGTGCCCTGCTCGATGATGCGGATGACGGCCTTTTCGAGAGTTCCGCTCCACTTGGGCGTGAAAGTACCGCTGAACCTTGTCCATTCACCGGCTTTTAACTGCTGGCTGCAGGCTCCGCTGATCTCGGGAGAATAAGATCCCAGATAACTTGTAGAACCGTTAACGGTAAGATAGGGAGCAAAATCGATCTGACGCTGATCGGAAGGTGCTTTCTCATAATCGGAAGACAACTTGGCGAAAAACTCATATTTATAGGTTACGCCGTTTTGTACTTCAGCCGTTATGTCCTGTGCGAAGCAGTCGTAAGGAGAAGAAGTGGCAGGATCCCTGTCGATGACTGCATAGTTCGGATAGATGGCATATGCCTCTTTTTCATCGTTTCCTGCAGATATCTTGGAACCGCCGCATTCAATGGACCACATGCTTACATCGCTGTCTTCGAAGAAACCGTTCTTGATGATGGTGCCTTCGGCAGAGACTGTGCTCTGGATAGGCGGCATCGTCCAAGGCTCATCTTTGGTAGTTTCCGTTGTTTCTTTGGAACTTTCAGAAGTGCTGCCGGATGTGCTTTCGCCGGGATCCTGACTGTTACATGCAACGCATGATAACAGCATTACGGATGCAAGCGCCGGAGCGACCAGATACTTAATACCTTTTTTCATACTAACCTCCGTCTAAGTATTGATATTAAACTAACCTCATATAATATAAACCAAAGGGCATGCATGAAAAACCGACAAATTATAGGATTTGTACTGATATTTATGTTGTATTTAACTAATGAAGAATCATTGTTTCCCGAAGTATTGCCACAAGTTAAGACAGTAAATTACTGATGTTTTGTTTGACAATAAAGATGACTAATGTTAAAGTTTCATTGTTCACGAGAATAAGTGATTCCCGAATGATTGAATCTAAGTTGTTTGTTCCGCTATTTATTTGCGGAGATAATTCAGAGAAATTTATAATTATCGTTTGAAAAAGAGGTTTTTATGAACGAGTATGAGAATATCATGTCCAAATCCACGGACGATCTCAGGCAGATCGCTTTGGCCTTTGGAGATTTTACCCCCGAAGAGGTAGGCGATAAGACCAGAGAAGAGCTGATCGAGAAGATCACAGGCAAAACGGCTGCAGAAGAAACTCCCGCCGAAGATAAGGCTGCCTCGGAAGCAAAAGAAGAAAGCCCCAAGAAGAAAGGCAGAACTTCCAAAGCAAAGAAGGAGGAAGCAGAAGAGACTCCGGCTCCCAAGAAGAGGGGAAGAAAGCCCGCATCAGCCAAAAAGGAAGAAGAAGTTAAAGAAGAGCCTGCACCTGAAGTGAAAGAAGAAACGCCTTCCGAAAGCACAGAAAAGGAAGAGGAAAAGCCGGCTCCCAAGAAGAAGGGCAGAAAGACCAAAGAAAAGAAAGAAGAGAAGAAGGAATCTTCTGAAGAAAAAGAGGAAACAACAGCTGAAGCTGCTCCTGCTGCCGAAACTCCCGCTCAGCCGATCAAATCAAAGAAGAGAAGATTATCTTTCGGTCCCGACAAGGAACTTACTCAGGTTGAAGTAACTCCCGAGATGATCGAAGCCGAAGAAGAGGAGATGGCTAAGAACGGATTTGAAGCTCCCCAGCCTGCTCCCGTTGAAGAATCATATAGAGAGATCGAGGGGATCCTTTCCATCGGTTCCGAGAAAAATGATTTCTGCGGTTTTGTTCATACGACGAATTTCCTTCCCGGTGAAGACGATGCATATGTCGCAGGTCAGATGATCAGAAGATACGGTCTCCGCAAGGGTGACAGGATCAGAGGACTTGTTGCACCTATAAGGGGCAAGGAAAGATTTGCCCCCTTAAGAAAGATCATTTCAGTCAACGGTTATGAACTTCCCGAAGACGGTGATGCTTCTTTCCTCAAGAAACGTCCGAGATTTGAAAGCCTTACGGCCATCTATCCTAACGAGAGACTTACTCTGGAAACAGAGAAGGAAGACATCTCAACGAGGATAATAGACCTCTTCTGCCCGATCGGTAAAGGCCAGAGAGGAATGGTAGTCTCACCGCCTAAGGCAGGTAAGACGATCCTTTTGCAGAAGATCGCAAATTCCATTACCGCAAATAACCCTTCCTGCAAGCTCATCGTGCTCCTTATCGACGAGCGTCCTGAGGAAGTTACGGACATGCAAAGGTCCATAAAGGGCGAAGTGGTATATTCCACATTTGACAAGCGCCCCGAAAATCACGTTAAAGTAACTGAATTAGTATTGGAGCATGCGATGCGCATGGTCGAAAACGGTGAGGATGTAGTCATCCTCCTTGACTCCATGACCCGTCTTGCAAGAGCTTATAACCTTACCATCAATCCCACCGGCAGAACATTGTCAGGCGGTCTTGATCCGGGATCCCTCTATGGTCCTAAGCGTTTCTTCGGCGCTGCACGTAACATAGAAGACGGCGGATCTCTTACCATTATCGCTACAGCCCTTATCGAGACCGGTTCGAGAATGGACGAAGTCATTTTCGAGGAATTCAAGGGAACGGGCAACATGGAAGTCGTTCTCGACAGGAAACTTGCGGACAGAAGGTGCTTCCCTGCCATTGCCGTTGACAAATCCGGTACGAGAAGGGAAGACCTGCTCATCGATAAGTACGATCTTGATGTTGTATGGACAGTCCGCAAGCGCATCGCCGAAGTCGATACTGTTGCAGCAACGTCTGCCGTTATCGATTTCATGAAGAAGACGTCTTCCAACAGGTATTTTATCGAGTCGGCAAGGAAATCCTTTGTTGCAGACGACTGACGGTTGACAAGAGGGATATATTAAAGTAATATATTTCCCGCTAACACGAAAATCCGGTATGGCATACGTACGGATAAGATACGCGTCATATCTTTGATTGAGAGGTGAAAAGAATGAAATCAGACATCCATCCCAAGGCCCAGCTGGTAACAGTCCGTTGCGCTTGCGGTGAGACATTTGAGACATGGTCCACGAAGCCTGAGCTCCGTGTTGACATCTGCTCCAAGTGCCACCCTTTCTACACAGGCAAGCAGAAGCTCGTTGATACAGGCGGACGTGTTGACAAGTTCAACAAGCGTATGGGCAAATCTTGATAATCTTATATTGATCAAGGCGGGGCTGTCTCAGTATCTTGAGACAGCTCCTTTTATTTTTTCGGCGAAAACGGAGAAATCGGCAACGGAGTCATATATAATATCCGTATGGACATGAAATTTGTTTTTGTAGTTAACAGTAAGGCGAGACAGCAGGAGTTTGAGGATTTCATAAGCATGCTCAATTCCATGTCATCCACGCATACGGCAGCTGTTGAGATAAGGCAGACGGAGTATGCAGGACATGCCGTAGAGATAGCCAAAGAGATTAAAGCTGCCTATGAAGGCAAGTCTGATGATGAATGTGATACTGTCGTCATCGCTACAGGCGGAGACGGCACGATACATGAGATCGCCAATGCCCTTGCGGGGACACGAGTCCCCATGGGGATCCTGCCGCTCGGTACCGGAAACGATTTTTCGAGGACTGTCATGGATGAACAGCACAGATCAAATAAGGAACTGTGCCTGTCCGATATCCTTACGGGTAACATAAGGATTGCGGATATAGATCTTATCAAGGTTGAATCTTACGATACGGCAGGGAAACTCATTCCCGAGTGTACCGCATGGTGCAATAATGTTGCATCGATCGGTTTTGATACTGATGTTCAGTCCATGGCCAAGGCCAAGGTTGCAAAGAACCCCAAGTCCAAATTCGTCCGCAGGACGGCATACATGACTTCTGCCGTATCCCTGCTTGTCGGAAACCGCGGTCATGACATGTCTTTTACATCCAACAGGGCAGACGGAAAGCCTTCAAGATCCGATAAGGACAGATATACGATGGTAGCCGTATGCAACGGCGGATATTACGGTGACGGCTTCCATCCGGCTCCTTTAGCGAGGGTCAACGACGGGCTGATGGACATATGTGTCATAGATGATGTTGCTCTCATTAAAGCCGTGGGCCTCTTGGGACAATATAAGAAGGGTACGCATTCCTCGTCTTCTGCTGTTGACAGTTTCCAGTGCAGCAGGATCACGGTCACTGCTCCCAAAGATAAGATCCTGCTCGGAAACTACGACGGAGAGGATTTTTCCGGTAACAGGATCGATTTCACACTGGTGCCGGACAGTCTGAGGCTCATGTTTTACGGAAAACAAGGTTGAAGCGCAAAGACTGCTTAGGTATCCGATCGAAATAACATCATAATCGAAGGAGATTATATATGAAATCATTACATGTCAGAGCCATCTCGTTCTTAATTGCGGTCTTTATCGCCGTATCGGGAATTGCTTTTTTTGCTGACAAGTTAAATGCTGCCACGGAAGAGACCCTGCTGATCGGATCTGATTCCGAAAATCCCTCCGCGCCAAGTCTCATCAATGTCTTCGAGTCTTTGGCTGGAGGCAATGTGCGTAATATAAACTCATTTCAAAAAGGAAGCAATCCTCCGTCTTCAGCCAAAGCCATAGACGTCGGCAGGACGGGTTCCGTCGTAGCCTGGGCAAAAGAAGTCACAGTTAATTATATGAAAATGTATGACATCTATTGGTATTCCAAAGCATCCAAGGTATATCTTAACGAAAGATGCACCGGCATGTTTATCGGATGCAAATTCATGACGACCTGCGATCTGTCCGGTCTTGATTCATCCCGTGTAACAAAGATGGGCAATATGTTCTATCAGTGTGCAAACCTCAAAAAGATAAAGGGTCTGGATAAGTTCAACACATCGAATGTTACCAGCATGGCAGGCATGTTCAGTGGATGCAAAAAACTTACTGATTTCAGTTATGCACATTTCAATACCAAGAAAGTAACGAATTTTAATTCGATGTTTCAATATGTTCCTTTCAATGAGAAAAATGTCGATATCTCGGGATACGATACATCGTCGGCAACGAATTTGGCCGGCATGTTTATGCATTGTGAGAACCTTAAGACGCTGAAACTGGGAGAAAAGTTTACGACTTCCAATGTTATTAAAATGGTCGGCATGTTCAGCTACAGCCCCAATCTTAAGACGATCTATGTCAGAAAAAATTTCGATGTCAGTAAATTGGAACCAGATTACATCACTGTTATGTTTGACGGCTGCAGGAGTCTTGTCGGAGGTGCAGGCACTTCTTATGCTGCGATCGATGACGCACATATGGATGATGAAGATTACGAAGAACATAAGACCCCCTTATATGCCAGGATAGATTCGGCATCGAAACCGGGCTATTTCACTAAATATGTTTCTGCGACCAACACTCCTACGGCAACTGTTACCGTCACGGCCAAGCCCTCTAATAAGCCTACGGTCACGACAAAGCCTACGGTCACGACCAAACCAACGACCAAGCCTACTGTCACAACCAAACCAACGACCAAGCCTACGGTTACGACAAAGCCTACGACCAAACCTACGGTTACGACTAAACCCACGGTTAAGCCTACGGTTTCTGCTACGCCGAGTCCTGCATCACCTTCCGGCGGACCCGTCGTAAAGCCCGGGATCGATCTCAGTTTGAAGAGCACTGTTGTCTGCGGCAAGTCTGTCAAGGCTTCCGTTAAGGTGACACCTTCATCCGCGACTGTTTCATTCAGCTCATCCGACAAAAAGATCGCAACGGTTGATTCAGCAGGCAATGTCAAGGGCATTATGGCAGGTAAGGTTACCATTACGGCAAAGACCTCTGCCGGTGTCAAGGCTTCACGCACGGTTCAAGTCCTCTATAAGGACGTTACCGACAGCGGCGAGTTCTGGTATGAGCCGACAAATGATCTTACGAACAGAGGCGTAGTCAAAGGGTATGACAATCAGACCAGATTCAAGCCTGCCAAAAATTGCACAAGGGCACAGATGGTAACGTTTATCTGGAGGATGCAGGGAAGTCCTGAACCCAAGTCATCCAAATGCAGTTTCACCGATGTAAAGAGATCAGATTATTTCTATAAGGCCTGTATCTGGGGAAATGAGAATGGGATAGTTGAAGGATATAGTGACGGCAGATTCGGACCTAAGATCGTTTGCGCCCGCCGGCACGCCGTCACATTCCTTTGGAGACTGGCAGGGAAACCTGATCCGTCCTCATCGAAAAATAAGTTCAATGACGTCAAGCGGAGCAACTATTTCTACAAGGCAACTCTCTGGGCATCGGAAAAGAATATCCTGGCAGGTTATGATGACGGTACCTTCCGTCCGAATGTTGCTTGCCTGAGACGGCAGATGGTAACATTCCTATACAAATACAACAAGTTCATCAACAAAAAATGATCAAGGAAACTTAACCCGATCCAAAAGAGCCGCCTTCATGGTGGCTCTTATATGTTTACTGCATTATATGGTATAATCTTCTATTGAGAACAGGAGGTGATCGCAGTGCTGGATGTCAGGAAGATCGCCAATGGCAGGGATTTGACATTTGTGCTTGGGGGAAGACTGGATACGACTACTGCACCTGAATTTGAAGCAGAGCTCAAAGCTTCGATGAACGGCGCAGAAAGGCTTATATTGGATATTGGGAAACTGGATTATATTTCTTCAGCGGGGCTGAGGGTTATCTTGTCCGCCCATAAGGCCATGAGCCGTCTCGGAGGGATGATAATCAAGAACCCGACGAGAGAAGTATATGAGATCTTCGAAGTCACGGGGACTTTGGGTATCTTTACTATCGAGTAAAAAGCTTTAGATTAGGAGCGGAAGATATGGAATTGTCTGATAACCGGCAAAGACTTGATAATCTGGCCCGAAAGATGAACGATAACTACGAGCAGATCGAACTGCTCAACGCGCTTGGCAAGGATAAATTGCCTGACAGGGACAGGATCGTTGAGATCATCAAGGCCATCAGGAGACTTATGTTTCCCGGATATTTCGGACAGAACGATTTCGAGAAGTCGACTTCCCACTATTTTGCAGGTGAGATGCTCAGTTCCGTAATAGAAGAACTGAAGAAGCAGGTCGTCATCGCATTAAGATATCATGTGGATTCGGATGAGGATCTAGAAGAGATCAAGAACAGGGCAGAAGAGATCTGCTATAAGTTCGCTGAAAAACTCCCCGAGATCCAGAAAGTATTGCTTACTGATGTTCAGGCTGGCGTTGACGGTGACCCCGCATCTTCTTCTGCCGAGGAGATCATCTTCAGTTATCCCGGTTTTAATGCCATTTTCATATACCGCATAGCACATGAATTATATCTTCTGAACGTGCCCTTCATTCCCAGGGTCATGACCGAGTACGGACACTCAAGAACAGGAGTTGATATAAACCCGGGCGCAACGATCGGTGAGTATTTCTTCATCGACCACGGTACGGGCGTCGTTATCGGTGAGACTACAGAGATAGGAAAGAACGTTAAAGTATATCAGGGCGTTACCCTCGGCGCTCTTTCCACGCGAAAAGGACGTCTTCTTACCGGCGTTAAGCGTCATCCTACCATCAGGGATAACGTTACCATCTATTCCAATGCATCGATTCTTGGCGGAGATACCGTTATCGGTGCCAACAGCACGATCGGAGGCAACGCATTCATCACGGAGTCCGTTCCGCCGAATACCAGAGTATCCATAAAGAATATGGAACTTACCTTCATAGGCGATTCCAACGAGGCAGGATCGGGCGAATCAGGTCTTTGGGACTGGGTGATCTGATGGATCTGTTTAAAGTCTTTATCTGTGAAGACGAGAGCATAGTGCGCGAAGGTCTTCGCGACATGATCCCATGGGAAAAATACGGCTTTGAGTTTGCAGGCGATGCTCCTGACGGGGAGATGGCTCTGCCCATGATCCGCAAGATTAAGCCCGATGTTTTGATCACGGACATCACCATGCCTTTCATGGACGGTCTTTCGCTTGCGAAGACAGTGACCAAGGAACTTCCCGACATTAAGATAATCGTCATAAGCGGTTACAGCGATTTCGAGTATGCCAGAAAAGCCATTCAGATCGGTGTTGAGCAGTACCTTCTAAAGCCGGTTACCAAGACTGACATGATCAATGTCCTTGAAGCAACAAGGAAAAAGATCATCGAAGAGAACGAGCAGAAGGACTATGTAAAGTTATACGAGCAGGAATTCAAGAAGTTCGAGCGCATGTCCCACAGGGCTTTTTTCGAAAAGCTCGTCGAAGGGACAATGTCGGTCGAACAGATATATGAGGAAGCAGATAAACTGCATCTTAATCTTTCCGCAGATGAGTATAACATCGTAATCTTCTCCATCATGGATCAGGATCAGACTACATATTCGGGTGATGCTTCGGGAGTGACCGACAGCCTGCTGAATCAGTTCATGCAGTATCCGGATTACATCATCTTCAGGTGCAATCTCTTTTCATATGCAGTCCTTATCAAGGGAGACGGGGAGAGTCTGAAACGCATGGAAGATAAGTGCGTAAAGATGATAAGAGAGCAGTGTGAGATGTCATCGGCAAGGCTCGACTGGCATGTTGCCGTCGGCGTTAAGACGAACAGGCTTTCAGGTCTTTCGTCCTGCTATCAGGATGCCAACAGGGCTTTTGCCTACAGGCATATATTCCCGACTCAGCACATCTTTACATCCGAGCAGCTCAAACCCGAACAGTATGTTCAGGATGAAGATGAGATCAACAAGATCGATGCGGGCAAGTTTGACCCCATGATCATAAGATATTTTGTACAGACAGGCACCATCAATGAGATAGGAACCTTTACCGATGAATATATGCAGAGCCTGGAAGGAAGCGTGCATTCGATCCTTTTCAGATACTATCTGTTGGTAAGCATCAGGGTTAATGTCGAACTTGCATTGAAGGAGTCGGGAGTTACACCCGAACAGATCTCAGATCTCCTTCCGACATTCGACATGAATACAGCTGCAGAGGAAGTAAGGAGCTATCTTAGAGACATTCTGACGGTTGCCATAAATCTGCGTGACACAGAAGCCCAGAAGAGGGGCAACGACATAATCGACAATGCCGTTAAGTATATCAACGAACATTATTCCGATGAAGATATTTCATTGGATTCCGTAGCCGAAGAGATCAATATCAGTGCCAATTACTTAAGCGCATTGTTCTCTAATAAGGTCGGCCTTTCTTTTGTCGAGTATATAACCAGGAAGAGGATGGCCAGGGCCAAGATCCTTCTGCGCAATACATCCAAGAGATCCGGTGAGATCGCCAACGAGATCGGTTATAAGGACCCGAGATATTTTTCCTTTGTATTCAAGAAAAATCAGGGATGCACTCCCAGCCAGTACCGTAACGGGGAGATCGAGGAATCATGATTTCCGCCAGGGATAAGACCGGCAAGAACACCGTCCGCGGGAAGATGTACCGTCTTCTTTTGCAGATGTTCATTCCTATCGCAGGCATCTTCATCATAATCTTCGCCATGATCCTTACACGTAACCTGATGTATGCTTCGGTGTCCGGAAATATAGTCAAAGCGTCCGGATTTAACCAGAACTTCAAGATCGAGATCGATGAGCAGATGTATCAGTTCGTAAGCGGCAGGAGCAGCGAGATCCCATGGGATGACGTTGTTGCGGCAAGGACTCTTGCAGACGATCTTCTGAAGAATACGTCGAGCCCCGAGGGCCGCATGGCCATGAATAACGTTATTTCCTTATGCGTAAAGCTCAGCACCTACATGCAGCTGATAGAAAGGACTGCAAGCTACGACAACCGCATGGCCCAGCTCGAGACGAATATCTACGGTATCACCAAACTGATAGAAGACTACATGTATTCTTACCTTTACTACGAAGCGGGACAGATGGCCCAGATCCAAAAGCAATTGGATTTCTGGCTTACGGTGGAGATCCTTTTCGTTGTTTTGGTCATGCTGATAGTAACGCCTATCGTATTGAGCAGGGCCGTAAAGATCTCAAGGAGCATAACTGATCCCATCATAGCCATGAACAGCCGTGTCGAGCAGATCGGCGGAGGCGACCTGAGTCCGCAGACGCCTGTTGCGACAGATGACATAAACCTTGAACGTCTCTCCACCGGTATCGAGGACATGGCTGCTAAGCTTGACAAGCAGATCGAACTCAACCGCGAAGAGCAGATCAAATTAAGAGATATAGAGCTCAAGCTCATCCAGGCCCAGATCAATCCGCATTTTCTCTATAACACGCTCGATGCCATTGTCTGGCTAATAGAGATCGGCAAGAACGATCAGGCAGAGCAGATGGTAACTAGCCTTTCATCCTATTTCAGATCTTTCTTAAGCGACGGTAAGGACATTGTAACGGTTGCAGAAGAAAAGCAGCATATCCAGAGCTATCTTGAGATCCAGCAGGTCCGTTACAGGGATATCATGGAGTTTGAGATAGATATAGATCCTGCAATAGAGACGGCAAAGCTCCCCAAGATGACCTTGCAGCCCCTTGTCGAAAACGCTATCTATCACGGCCTTAAACCCAAGAGAGGCATGGGTAAGATAATCGTTAAAGGAGAAAAGAAGTATGGCGACATCATCCTCCGCGTAACCGACAGCGGTCTTGGCATGAATCAAACGGAACTTAATGAACTCAAGAAGCGCGTTCTTAATGAAGATACGACCAGCTTCGGCCTTACTTCTTCATATAAGAGACTTAAGATCCTATATGGAGAGGATTGCAGATTTGATATTGAAAGTACACCCGGAAAGGGGACATCCATCAGCATTAAGATCCCCGGAAAGGCAGAAATAGACGATGCGACGATTCTGTAGTGTTTTATTATGTTTGGCTTTGATACTCGGCATGCCGGGATGCATGAAGACTTCAGATCCCGAGCCTACGGATAACAAGAAGTTCGTTATCGGCTTTTCGCAGGTAGGATCCGAATCTGATTGGAGGATAGCGAATACCAAGTCCATGACCGAGACTTTCAGCAACGATCCCGAGTACGAATTTGTTATGGAGAATGCCAGACAGAAGCAGGAAAACCAGTTTGCTTCGGTAAGAAGGTTCATCCTTGACGGAGTTGACCTGATCTTAATAGCTCCCACCGTTGAAGAAGGCTGGCAGACAGTCCTACAGGAAGTGCACGATGCGGGGATCCCTGTCATCATCATGGACCGTTCCGTTGCCGTATGGGATAACAATCTCTATCTTACAAACATCGGATCGAATTTTCTGGGACAGGGAAAGAAAGCTGCCGACTGGCTTGCCAAAGAGACTTCAGATGATGAGCAGGTAAACATCCTTCATCTTCAGGGAACTATCGGCGCGACCGCCCAGATAATGAGAACAAAGGCTCTGGAAGATGCAGTAAAGGAACATTCTAACTGGGTTATTTCGAGCCAGCTATACGGGGATTTTACCGAGGCCAAGGCATATGAGGTCATGACCGATTATCTTAAGGAAAACAGTGATATAGATGTCCTCTATAGCGAAAATGACAACATGACATTCGGCGCGATGAGAGCATTCGATGAAGCAGGCATAACATACGGCAAGGGAGGAAGGGTGAAGATAATCACCTTCGATGCCACGAAAGAAGCCTTGCAGTATTGCATGGACGGCAAGGTCGACCTTTGCGTTGAATGTAATCCTCTATTCGGTCCCCAGATCAAGGAGCTCATACAGCAATACCGCAACGGGGAACAGATCCCCAAGCAGGTCTATGTTGATGAGCAGGTGTTCGAATCAAAAGATCTGGATCGGGATTTTATCGACAAGAGGGAGTATTGATCAGATCTTCCAGGGAACTGTTATGTCTTTAACGGCACGCCCCTCTGCAGCAGCAATTGCAGTCTTTGCCAGAGCTCTTGCAAGGTAGCCTTCCTCATAACCTAAAGATATGAAGCCTGCTCCTCTTTGGGCATAGTAACTGTTGTCAAAGCTTGCTATGGTTATGTCTTCGGGTATCTTTATGCCTTTTCTTAGGAGCACTTTCATGAGATCATATGCGACCATGTCATTCTGGCAGATCACGGCATCGACTCCGGATGTGATGATCGCGGCATTCTGGGATATTATCCTGTCATTTCCGATGAGGGTGCCTTTCTTATCCTTGTAGGACAAAAGCAGACAGCGGTGTTCATCGTAGGGGAGATCCAGTTCTGAAAGAGCATCAATATATCCTCTGTAGCGGTCCAGTCCCGTGGAATCGTCCATTCTGAAAATGCAGGCAATGTTCTTTTTGCCGAGGTCATGGAGGCGGTGAACCAGGATCGATGCTCCTTTCCTGTTATCAGGAGCAACGTGCAGCGCACCTTCGAGTGAATTTGAATAATTACAGTAGATAACGGGTATTCCGGCTGAAATGATCTCACCTATAGTCCTGCTGTTGGGATTGGGGATCAGATCTTTTACGGGGTCGACTATCAGAGCAGCGGGCCGGTCCTTTAGTGTTCTCTTAAGGACATTTGCTTCACCGGTTATTCTGCCCTCGGTGCTGAAAGCCTTAAGATCGTATCTTGAATTCGAAAGAGCCGTCTTAAGTTCGGCTATAAGTGTGGGAGTTATGTATTTATCCACGTCTTCGGTCATGAAGAAGACAGTTCTGTTGCAGAAAGCGTCGTCGGCGATGTAAGAACCCGAGCCTGCACGCTTAACGATGAGGCCTCTTTGTCTTAGAACTTCAAGGGCTGCGCGGACAGTCTGCCTGCTGCACGAATATTCTTTGCACAGGTCCTGTTCGGAAGGAAGCTTGCTTATGCCGGCTGAGCGCATCTTGCGAAGTTCCAGTTCCAGTTTGTTGACTAATATCTTATATTTATCTGCCACTTATAAGACCGTCCCCGTGGAATTCTAAGATAATTATACAATGTAGATTGTACTCTTACAATTTTGTGGGGGGCAAGTCGGTAATCTACAGGATGGGGTATTATCCCATGTTTCGCTGTAGGTTTTTTTATTGTGTTTGAATTTCTCCGTATCAGTATTTCCTACATACATTAAGTCTTATGTCTATTTTGACGGTTGATTATATTGGGGCATTTAAAGACCGGCGCTTAAGATTTTCGACAATAAGACAAATTATATCCCACAAAATGGGCTGCAAAGAGCAGATCTGTCTGTTTTCAGAAGCGTATTTTTCAAGTTGTATTTATGCGTTTTTACCATTTGAAAAAGGGCATACGAGTTTGTTTGACCCGCAAAAGACCCTTGGTGTTTACTAGGCTCAGAGCACAGGGGAACCGGTGCTGAAGAATTTCAAAATCCTATAAAGGAAAAAGGAGAATCATTATGAAAAAGCTTGTAAAGATCTTGGTCTCTTCTGTTCTCGTAGGTGCAATGGCATTCTCAATGTGTGCATGTAACGCAGCAGGCGGCAAGAAGTCCAACGGTAAGATCAAAGTCGGTATCATCAACAATGATCCTAACGAGTCCGGTTATCGTACAGCAAACGATAAGGACATGAAGGCAACCTTCACGGAAGCAAACGGCTATGAGGCATCTTTCGCTTATTCTCTGAAGAACGACGAGCAGATCGCTGCTGCACAGAAGTTCATTCAGGACGAGGTTGACTATCTCTTGATATCCGCTGCAGGCGTATCAGGATGGGATGGCGTTCTCGAGCAGGCTAAGAAGGCCGGCATCAAGGTTATCCTTTTCGACAGAACCATTGATGCAAGTCCTGACCTCTATGAGGCTTCCATCGTATCCGACATGGATAAGGAAGGTGAGACTGCTGTTAACTGGCTCGCTTCCCAGAACCTGTCTGAGTACAACGTTATCCACATTCAGGGCGTCATGGGCTCCTCTGCACAGCAGGGCCGTTCCAAGGCTTTGGATACAAAGGTTGCAGCTGAAGCTAACTGGAATATCGTTAAGCAGCAGACAGCTGAGTGGAACGCAGAGACAGCACAGCAGATCGTACAGTCCGTTATCGATTCCGGCGAGAAGTTCAACGTAATCTATGCTGAGAACGACGATATGGCTAAGGGTGCCGTTCAGGCTCTCGATAAGGCTAACATCTCTCACGGTGTAGGCAAGGACGTTATCGTTATGGGCTTTGACTGCAACAAGTGGGCTCTTGAAGAACTCGTAGCAGGCAACTGGAACTATGACGGTCAGTGCAATCCTTTCCAGGCTTCTTACATTGACGATATTATCAAGAACGGTGCAAAGCAGAAGACAGTCATCATGGAAGAGAAGGGCTTCGATGCTTCCACCATCACAAAGGATGACGTAGAAAAGTACGGAATCTGATCCCAAACCCTAAACAGTTATACCTTTTAGCTAACCACTGTGAATGTGCGATGCGATTCCCCCATCGCATCGCACATTCCTTTTAAAGAAACAGGAGGAGAAGACCATGGAAAACGGCGCAGTATTGGAAATGCGCGGGATATGCAAATACTTCCCGGGCGTACGTGCGCTTGAGGATGTGGATTTCACTTTGAGAGAAGGCGAGATCCATGCTCTTATGGGAGAGAACGGTGCCGGCAAATCGACACTCATTAAGGTCCTGACGGGCGTATATCCCAAAGACGGAGGTGAGATCAACCTTACAGGTGTTGCGTCTAACGCACACATCAGATCACCTCAGGATGCACAGAAGCTTGGTATCGCTACCGTGTATCAGGAGATTACACTTTGCCCCAATCTGACAGTAGCCGAGAATATGTACATAGGCCGTACAAAGGGTCATCTCACGAATTGGAAGAAGATCAATGCCGATGCAGAAAAGCTTCTGGATGAACTCGGGATCCCCGCGCTGGCAACACAGCAGCTCGGAAGCTGCTCCATCGCCGTACAGCAGATGGTCGCGATCGCCCGTGCAGTGGATATGGACTGCAAGGTCTTGATCCTGGACGAACCTACATCCTCTCTGGATGAGCAGGAAGTCTTAAAACTCTTTAATCTCATGCGTTCCCTTAAAGAGAAGGGCGTAGGGATAATATTTGTTACACATTTCTTAGAGCAGGTATATGAAGTATGCGACCGCATCACCGTGCTTCGTGACGGTAAACTGGTCGGAGAGTACATAATAGAAGACCTGCCGCGCGTCAAACTCGTATCCAAGATGTTAGGCAAGGATTTTGATGACATGGCTGACATCAAGAGCGAATCTGATGCAGATAATATCGATTATAACGATATTCCGGTTTATGAGGCCAAAGACCTTACGGGAACCACAGGCATAAAGCCTTTTGATTTCGAGATCCATAAAGGTGAAGTCAACGGCTTTACGGGACTTCTGGGTTCCGGCCGATCGGAATGCGTGCGCGCCATTTTCGGTGCGGATAAAACAAACGGAGGAAAGGTTTGGGTCAACGGCAAGCAGGTTAAGATCAATAAACCTCTTGATGCAATGAAGAACGGTATCAGTTATCTTCCCGAAGACCGAAAACTTGACGGCATCGTAGGTGACCTTTCCGTAAGAGATAACATCATATTGGCTCTACAGGTCATGAAGGGCTTCTTCAGGCCTTTTACAAGAGCCCAGGCAGAGGCTTTTGCCGATGAATACATAAAGCTCCTTAGCATCAAGACCGCTTCTTCCGAATCGCCCGTCAATTCACTGTCGGGTGGCAACCAGCAGAAAGTAATACTTGCAAGATGGCTTCTTGCAAACCCCGTATATCTCATCCTCGATGAACCTACCAGAGGAATCGATATCGGAACCAAGGTCGAGATACAGAAACTCGTATTAAAACTTGCAGCGGAAGGGAAGAGCGTTACGTTCATTTCTTCCGAGATCGACGAGATGATCCGTACATGTTCAAGTCTCATCGTCATGCGTGACGGTAAGGTCGTAGGAGAACTTAAAGGCGACGACCTCAATCAGAACAAGATCATGGCAACGATCGCAGGAGGTGAAGGCAAATGACAGAATCAAATAATACAATAGGATCCGGTAAGTCCTTCAAGGGATTCGTCGGAAGACTTGTTCAGAATCAGCTGTTCATACCTATTGCAGCGCTTCTGGTATTGGTCATTTTTAATCTCGCTGCTGATCCTTCTTTCTTCAAAATCACGCTTGATCAGAACAGTGCAGGTGACCCCGTACTGTCAGGTTATCTCATAACGATAGTTGACTATGCGTCAGAACTTGCGATCCTTGCGATCGGAATGACCCTTGTCACTGCGGCTTCAGGCGGACAGGATATCTCGGTGGGCGCCACGATCGCCATTGCCGGATCCGTTGTGCTTAGAGTTCTTTGCGGAACAGATTCAAGACCCGAAAAGATGCAGGCTCCCATTATCGTGGCTTTCCTGATCTGTGTTATCGTATCGGCGCTTTTCGGCGCATTTAACGGTGCACTGGTCGCATTCTTCAAGATACAGCCGATGGTCGCAACGCTTATCCTTTTTACGGCCGGCCGTTCGATCGCAGCCTGGATCAATAACAACGAGCTTCCCATCATTTCCGACCCGTCATTCGGTTATTACGGAAACTTTATTCCGGGAATACCTCTGCCGACGCCCGTTTTTATAGCGGCATTGTGCATGGTAGTTATCGCGCTCGTATTGAAGTTCACAAATCTGAGACTCTATGCTCAGGCAGTCGGAATCAATCCTTCATCTTCAAGGCTTAACGGAATCAATCCCCAGATGATCAAGTTCCTGACATTCGTTATCCTCGGCGTATGTGTAGCTGTTGCAGGATTCATAAAGGTTTCACGTCTTTCGACCATCAATTATTCGGTTGTTGCCAAAGATATCGAAATGGACGTAATCCTTGCAGTTGCCCTGGGCGGAAATGCTCTTTCAGGCGGTAAGTTCAACATGACCGCATCGATCCTGGGCGCATATGTTATCCAGTTCCTGACAACGACCCTTCTCAAGTTTAAGGTCGATTCGGCTGCAATCTCAGCTTACAAGGCAGTCGTAGTAATAATCCTTGTTGTCCTGTCTGCTCCTTTCGTACGAAAGAAGATAGGCGAACTTCGTAAAAAGATCACTGCCCGCAAAGTGAAGGCAGCAAAGGAGGGCGTCTGAAATGTCTGTAAACATAAACGTAAATACAGGTAAGAACAAACTCAGAAGGCGCGCTGCTCTTACTGATACCAATCTCCTTCTGTTTATAACGATAGGCGTATTCATCGTAATGTATGTCTGCGCGATCATCTTCTTGGGCAAAGGTTTTACAAAGCCTCAGGCATTCTTTAACATCCTTAACGAAAACGCCTCGCTCATAGTGTTGTCATGCGGCATGAGCCTTGTCATGATCACCGGTGGTATCGACATCTCCGTAGGTCAGGTAACTTCGCTTGTCTGTATGGCCTGCGCAGTCTATCTGGATAAAGATCACGGCAACGGCGATGTCTTTACGTCATTATTCATTGCACTCGGTATCGGACTTGCATTCGGCGCAGTACAGGGTTTCCTCGTAGCTTATCTCGAGATCCAGCCTTTCATAGTTACCTTAGCGGGACTGTTTTTCGCGAAGGGCATGACCACGATAATCAATTCATCGCAATTCAATGTCGAAAACGATCAGTTCAAGGTATTGAAGTCCACCGAAGTCAATGTCCCTCTTATGGGATCCTATAACAAACTCGGCGAATACATCCCGGGCTATGTTGAGATAGGCGTTCTGGTAGCGCTTGCAGTGGTCATCATACTGTTCGCTTTGTTAAGATGGACTAAGCTCGGACGCAACTTCTATGCAGTCGGCGGAAACAACCAGAGCGCAAACATGCTCGGCATCAACGTAAAGTTTACGAAGTTCATGGCACATCTCATCTGCGGTCTGTGCGCAGGCATCGGCGGATATGTATATTTCATGCATGTAGGTTCAGGATCACCTTCGCACGCAGCAGGCGCCGAGATGAACGCGATTGCTTCATCCATAATCGGCGGAACGATGCTTACCGGCGGTGTCGGCAACATAGCAGGAACCTTCTTTGGTGTACTGTCGCTCAGCACCATCAAGAACATCGTTGCTTCATTGGGTCTTGATGAAGCGTGGTGGACAAACATCACCGTTGCTGCAATGTTGTGTATCTTCCTCCTCGTTCAGAGTGTTATACTAGCTCGTAAGAACAAGAATAAGAAATGATCTTACGGTCATTCGAAAAAGGAGGAACAAAGTGGATCTTAAGAAAACAGCACTCGGAATTGAACTCGGCTCGACCCGTATCAAGGCAGTCCTTATCGATGAGAAGCATTTGCCGATAGCTCAAGGTGATTTTGAATGGGAAAACCGCCTCGAAAACGGTATCTGGACATATTCATCCGAACTTATCGAGACAGGTCTTCAGACTTGTTTTGCAAACCTGAAAGCCGATGTCAAAGAGAAATTCGGAGTAACCCTTGATGAAGTAGGCGGCATAGGGATCTCTGCCATGATGCATGGTTATCTGCCTTTCGATAAAGACGGGAAGCAGCTCGCGGAATTCCGCACCTGGCGTAACACCATAACGGGTCAGGCAGCCGACAAGCTTACTGAAGTACTGGGATTCAATATCCCTCAGCGCTGGAGCATAGCCCACTACTATCAGGCGATATTGAATAACGAGTCCCATGTAGGAGATATTGATTATCTTACGACTCTTGCAGGATTCATTCACTGGCGTCTTACCGGACTTAAGGTCATGGGTGTCGGAGAAGCATCCGGAATGTTCCCGATCGACAGTGACAAGTGCGATTACAATGAGACTATGCTGGCAAAGTTTAAAAATCTCACCGGTGTTGACTTAAGAACGATCCTTCCCAAGGTACTCGTAGCAGGTGACAATGCCGGAACTCTTACGGAAGAGGGAGCAAGATTCCTGGATCCTTCCGGAGACCTTAAAGCAGGTATCCCCATTGCACCCTGTGAAGGTGATGCAGGCACCGGTATGGTTGCAACCAATTCCGTCAGAGTATATACGGGTAACGTAAGCGCAGGCACATCTGATTTTGCCATGATCGTAGTAGATCACGATTTGGGTGTTCATAAGCAGATCGATATGGTCACGACTCCTGCAGGCGCCCCTGTTGCCATGGTCCACTGCAATAACTGCACATCAGACATTAACGCATGGGTCAACCTCTTCAAAGAGTTTACGACCCTCTTCGGCGTCGATATCTCCAAGAATGACATGTACACAAAGCTCTTCCAGGCGGCTCTTGACGGAGACCCTGACTGCGGCGGTCTGTTGTCATTCAACTATTTCTCGGGAGAAGGAGTTACGGATCTTGATGAAGGCCGTCCGATCTTCGCAAGGACACCCGACGGCAACTTCAGTCTTGCAAACTTCATGAGAACACATCTCCTTTCCGCTCTGGCAACACTTAAGATAGGAATGGATATCCTCCAGGGTGCAGAGAACGTAAGGATCGATAAGCTCTACGGTCACGGCGGTTTCTTCAAGACTCCCGAGGTCGGTCAGATCATGCTGAGTGCAGCAGTATCCGCTCCCGTATCCGTAATGGAGACGGCAGGAGAGGGAGGACCTTACGGAATGGCTCTTCTCGTATCCTATATGCTTCAGAAGGAAGACGGCGAGTCCCTGCCTGACTTCCTTGACAATAAGGTTTTCGCGAATGCAAAGAGTTTTTCCGTCATGGCATCCGATGCCGATATCGAAGGCTTCGAGAAGTTCCTCGCCAAGTATAAGGCGGCTCTTCCCATGGAAAAGATGGCTACGGAGGTATTGTGATGTTAGAAGATCTTAAAAAGACAGTACTGGATGCCAACCTCCTGTTGCCCAAGTTTGGCCTTGTAACTTTTACCTGGGGCAATGTGAGCGGAATCGACCGCGAAAAGGGACTTGTCGTGATCAAGCCTTCAGGAGTCGAGTACGATTCCATGACTGCTGATGACATGGTAGTTGTCGATCTTGACGGCAATGTCGTCGAGGGCAAGTGGAAGCCTTCTTCCGACACCCCTACACATGTTGTTCTCTATAAGGCATTCCCGAATATAGGCGGAGTAGTTCATACACATTCACGCTGGGCAGTCAGCTTTGCCCAGGCAGGCCGTGCGATCCCTGCAATGGGAACGACGCAGGGCGATTATTTCTATGGCGACATCCCGTGTACCCGTCCCATGACAGACGAGGAGATAATGGGTGAGTATGAGAAGGAGACAGGTAAAGTGATAGTAGAGACCTTCAAGGATAAAGACCCTGATGCCATCCCCGGCGTGAACGTATATTCACACGGACCTTTCACTTGGGGTACTGACCCTGCCAATGCCGTACATAATGCTGTCGTAATGGAAGAGGTTGCATTCATGGATTACCACGCGCTGATGCTTAACCCCGGCTTCAGTGGCATGCAGCAGACCCTGCTCGATAAGCATTATCTCCGTAAACACGGAGCCAACGCATATTACGGTCAGGGCTGAAATCCCGTAAACCCCCATAAATTAGTAATCTCGTAACAGTTTGCCTCTTATAAGTGAGAACCCGGTGTCCCCCTTCACACCGGGTTCTTGCTTTATTTTTTCATAAACGAGAAATAGTTGATTAACAGCATTACAGTATTCGAAAATGCCAATGTCAGCAATATCAGGGAGAATATAAAATTGCCCTTTTGAAGCTTTATTTTCTTGTTCTTTATCATCTTTACAAGTGATATGATCAGACATACCGATCCGCCGATCATCAGGAGCAGGCAGATAGTGCAGAGGATCTTGGTATATTCATATCCGTTAAACAGATATATCTTATGCCATATGACAAGGCTGACATCGACTATGGTCCAAACACCGATCAAACCTACCATGGTAAGTATCTTGCCAAGAGTCAGGGCAAGGTTTTTTGATGATCTTGTCTGAACCTGGTTATCAGCAGGCGCATCTGCCTTGATCTGATATCCGCAGTGCATGCAAAATGTCGATGAATCTTCAATTTCTTTACCGCATTTGGAACAATACATAACAATACCTCCCGAAAAATATAAATTTCCAAATTAGGATCATTCTTCTCTACGTTTAAACAAGATCATGAACAAGCCGCCGCCCCAAAACAGGGTAGTCATGATAACAGCCGGACCAATAACATTTCCCCCATTCTTTACAGTAAGATTGCCTGTTAATAGTCCTATGAGTTCTATTGCCCCTATGACTAGAAGCACAATGCCGATAATAACACGGGTCTTTCTTTTGAGTTTCTTTTTCCCCTTTTCTGCTTTTTGTGGGGCAGGCTCATTTTTCAGCGTTTCTGAAGGAACAGACTGTTTCTCCTCACCGGGCTCTTTTTCCACATCATCATGCCTTGCGAAAGAATCATCACCATTTTCTATTCGAGCGATTTCCTGTGTGGCCAGTTCGGATATTTTTCGGATCGTACCGTTTACGGTTGCCAATAAGCCTATGTTTTTATAGTTTGTATGAGCGCTCAGTTCATACGACAATAAACCCAATTCCACATTGAGTAACGCGCATTCTTTTTCGGTAAATTTACCTGAATGGTATTTTTCCTGTAATTCCTTATATTCTTTTCTTTTGGAACCTATGGAATCGGAAATCTTGCTTTTGAAAAATGATTCTATGACATTATCGTATTCGGGAAAACCCGCCAAAGATTGCTTAAGATCTATGCTAAATCTTAATTCAGGTGTTTCTTTCTTTTCGTTATTTGACTTTTCCATAAGCAGATGATCAAAAAATAGTGAAATAGCCGAACCTAAAACAACTTTATTTTATCATATGAAAGTTTTTATAACATGCAACTCACCAACGAATTCTGATGATTTCTTGATGCAGGATTAAATAAATTGATTGCCTGAAAAAAGCCCCGCATTTCTTTTCAAGCGAAACTTGGAAGAACTCTGCAGGGCATAGTTTTTAAGATTTGGTGGAGGCGAGGAGAGTCGAACTCCTGTCCACAACCGTATTCACCGAGACATCTCCGGGTGCAGTCGACGGATGAATTGTTCCCATTCCCGCATGGCCCGTCGACGGGCGTCGGTTCCGGTAGCTTCATGGGTTTTAGGTGTTGCCGACTCAAAGCTTTGACGGTTCCACCTGCCGACTGACCTCCTTCGGCAAAGGTCTGCTAAGGATCGATCCGGCCTGACCGCAGATAGAGAGACCGGACGGTAGCTTAGATTAAGCTGCTACGAGCTGTGTCTTGTCTGCAATTACTTGCAATTTCCCGTTTTTTAAGGAGGCACAACGAGAATCCTCCACCCGCTTTCTCGGTTGCAACAGCCATGTCGAGACCGGAACGCCCCCGTATCTCACAGCGCTGTTATGCGAATAACTGATTATATAATTTCTGGGCAGGATTTCAAGTGCGTTTTTCGAACACACTTCTCGCAACCCTTGCAAGCAAGTTGCTCGTTCGTGTGTTATTTTCGCTTCGCTCGATATAACACACTTCTCGCAACCCTTGCAAGCAAGTTGCTCGTTCGTGTGTTATAATGCGCCGGAGGAGGGAAGATATGAGCCCATTGGATATATTACAGCAGATGGCAGTCATACTGATACTGGTCTCGATCGGTATCTTTCTTTGCCGCAGGGGTGTCACCGATAAACTGACATCGAAGCAGATATCGACTATCGTCATGGATGTCTGTAATCCTGCGCTTATCCTGGCTTCCATACTGTCAGGAGACATTACTGCCGACCGCTTCGAGGTTCTGATCGCCGTAGGCCTCGGCTTGATCTTCTATACGATCCTTGTCTTGCTCGGATTCGTTCTTCCCAAAATGTTGAGGGTCGAAGCTGACCGCAAAAAGATCTTCAATGTAATGACTGTCTATACCAACACAGGTTTTATCGGCATACCTGTCGCCAAGGCCATTTTGCCGCCTAATGCGATAATCTACGTCGTGGTAATTAATGTGCTCTACAGCCTTTTGTTCTATACGCACGGCATTACCATCTTAAGCGGAAACAAGAGCAAGCCTGATCTTAAGAAGATCTTAAGCCCGGGAACGGTCATGGCTGTATTGAGCCTGGTTATATTCGCTTTCGACATTAAATTGCCGGAATTCCTTTCGTCTACGATATCCTATACCGGGAATGCGACTGTTTTCCTGTCCATGATCCTGCTCGGTGCAGCTATCTACAGATCTAATCTGAAAGAGGGATTCAAAGACGGAAAGATCTGGGCATATATAGTCATCAGGCTGATACTTGTCCCAATCCTGATATTCAGCCTGTTTTACCTTATGAAAATGAACAGGGACGCCGTTCTTGCCCTGTCCTTGATGGCATGCGTTCCGGTCGGTAATCTTCCTTTGATCCAGGCAGAGAAGATGGGGGAAGATACTTCAACAATTTCTCTTGGCATAGCCGTAACAACCGTGATCTCATTGTTTACGATAACGGCTCTGATGACTGTCTTTTCGCTCATGTGCTAAAATATACGGGCAGTCAGAAAACACCGCAGAATACTTTTAGAAAGATAATATTGTGGAAACGATCAGAAATCTCATATCCGATGAAGAAAGAGCATTGTACGGCAGCCGTGATTTGGAGGCCGTATCCTGCCGCTTTGAGGGACCCGCTGACGGCGAGAGCGCATTCAAGGAGAGCAGGAACATAATTGCCAGGGATTGTTTTTTCGATCTCAGGTATCCTTTCTGGCATGATCACGGGCTCAAGATAGAAGACTGCGAGATGACCAAGCTCTGCCGCGCCGCCTTATGGTATTCGGAGGATGTAAGCATCAGTAATTCCAAACTCCACGGGATCAAGGCCCTCAGGGAATGCAGCAGAGTGTCAATGACAGGATGCGATGTGGATTCTCCAGAATTCGGATGGTCCGTTACGGATCTTAAGCTTGTTGATTGTTCCATAACGAGCGAATACTTCCTTATGAATTCCCGGAAGATAGTCCTGGATAAGGTCAGGCTTGAAGGCAAATATTCTTTCCAATATACGCAGGAGGGCACGGTCAGCAATTGCTTCTTCAATACGAAAGATGCCTTCTGGCATGCCAAAAACATAACGATCAGGGATTGTGAGATCAATGGCGAATACATAGGCTGGTACAGCGAAAACCTTACATTTATAAACTGCACGATAAAAGGAACACAGCCTTTCTGTTACTGCAGGGGACTTAAACTCATTGACTGCAGGATGGAAGACTGCGATCTGGCTTTCGAGAAGTCAGAGGCAGAAGGCGTTATCTTATCGGACCTCATAAGCATCAAGAACTTTTACAGCGGTAAGCTCACTGTAAATTCAGTAGAAGAGGTTATAAATGATGACCCTCTTGCAGAAGGCAAAATAGAGATCAGGCAGTAACTTCCTTTTTCTTTTTCTCCTTGAAAAGGACCTTCTTGATCAGATCGGTAACTTTCTGTTCCAGGACGCCGAGACCGATCGATAATGCAAACACTCCCAAAGCGAATACAATAGTCGAGAATCTGCCCAGCGACTTTTCCACCTGGGGAGTAAAGATAACGAGCATTATTCCGATGGCAAACAGGTTCATGAGATATGTGTGGAGTGAGTACTTGCCGAAGAAGCGGCTCACGGGGTTGCTCACATGGTATTTCATCATGAAGATGATTATCGTAAGACCCAGGAGAAGGAAGAGCGGTACCTGGCAGAAATAGGTCTTTAGCTTCTCTTCGATTCCGGGACCCTTGCCTGCATATTCAGTCCAGTATCCGAACTTTGCCTGACCGAATGATGAGAGATTATAGAAGATCATGGTTATTACGAGCAGGACATGGAATTTAACGGCATAGAGCTTCTTGAAGAAGCCTGCGATCTGCTTCTCATAACTTGCGAAAAGAAGTCCCGTGAAGAAAGCAGGAGCCGAATTGACCCACCATTCGCCGCTGAACCAGAAGGCTTTCTGCTGCTGCCACCAGGCAACATTGCTCGGAGGGGTGGAAAGCCACCAGTTTTTCCTTCCGATCCACCATACGAAGTGTCCGTTGAAGCAGAAGCCGATCCCCATCGCGATGATGACAAGGAGGATTATGCCGAGAGCAACAGGACGCTTCTTTATGAAGCGGAAGCAAATGTAGAATGCAAGGTACAAGAGTGCGAGAACAATGGGGAACCAGGCGAATTCGTTCATCATGGTAAGTCCGGTGAAGTTAAAGATCCAACGTTCGGGAGCTATCTTGCTGCCGACCATCATGTTGCCAAGGTTGTAGAGTGCATAGAAGATGATATTGACATAAAAGGGAAGAACGATGGTCTTTACGATCCTGTTCCTGATAAATCCCTTAAGGTAATCCTTCTTGGTATCCAGGCTCTTTATGAGACCATAGCCCGAGCAGAAAAAGAAGATCGCTACGAAATATGCGCCTGCATTGAGAAATGGAGCTAAGACCCCTTTTGACTGGAACATGTCCACCTGCGATATATGGTGGAGTATGACACCGATAGCTGCAAAGCCTCTTAAGGATTTCATGGCTTCAAGACTTGCGTAGTCGTCATTGAATTCATTCTTGCGGCCGAATTTGACGGAAGCGCCCCAGATGAAAAGGACTATAAAGAAATAGAAGATGATCTGATCTAATACGGCCCAAGGGGTCATACTGTTGAATATTTCGAGCATAAAGCACCTCGCATATAAGGGATTATCCCGGTTATTTTCGCACAACTGATCCGGATTGTAAAAGGGCAGAAACTATGTGTCATGTCATTTTGAATGCATTTTACCTTCTGATTTTTGCGACTTACCCCATATCAGAGGACAAGGAAATTATTGTGTTGTATGATTACATCATCAAAGGGAAAGGAGATCAGGAAATGAAGGTCAGCGTTGACATCTCTTCCGAGTATAAAGAGCCGTTTGCCGTTATCCATACCGATAAGATGACTGATGAGATAAGGCGGATGATCGATATGTTCGGTACGAGTGAGACACCTGTAACTGCACTTAAGAATGAAGAGGATATCATTGTCCTTAAACCTTCTGACATCTACATGGTCAGGGTGGAAAACAGCGATACCGTGATATACGGAGCCCAAGACAGATACCGTTCGCGGAAAAGGCTTTACGAGCTGGAAGAGCAGCTGGGAAAGGGATTTATGAGGATATCCAAGGCGACTTTGGTCAATCTGTCTTACATGGACAGCATAGAGCCGGGATTCGGAGGAACATTGCTCCTTAGGATGAAGAACGGCTGCAAGGATTACGTATCAAGAACTTATTTGAAAGAGTTCAAAAAATATTTAGGATTATAGGAGGATAGAAAAATGAAAGAAACAATGAAAGACCTTTTGAAGAGCGTAGTGATCAGCATCGGCATGGCGATGACCATATTCTGCCTGGTAGGGATCGTTTTCGACATCGGATACAAAGGATCGTTCAGCCTTGAAAATTATAAGTTTACCAAGATGGTAACAGGCTGTGTCCTGATCGGATTGGGCTTCGGCGTTCCGACGATCGTTTACCGCAAGGAGAGCATCCCGATGCCGATCAAGGTCCTCATCCACATGGGAACAGGCTGCGTCATCTACACTGTAGTAGCTTATGCAGTAGGCTGGATGGGCGGCGTTACGAACATCTGGCAGGGCATCATAATAGGTGCGATCCAGTTGGCTGTCGCATTCATCATATGGTTCTGTTTTGTAAGATACTACAAGGCTGAAGCCAGGAAGATGAACGAGAAGATCCAGGGAATGAAATAAGGGATAGTAAGACAGGAAAGAGAAGAGGGCTGTTCTCCGAAATGAGGACGGCCTTCTTGACATTTGCCTTGACCTTTTGTATCATCCCCGTAAGAAACGATAAAGGAGGAACACCAATGAAGAGATGATCTGCGATAGTTTATAAACTGCCTGCGGATTGATCTTTTTGCGTGTTCATTTATATCTGACGAATTATAGCCGCGGCCGCATGTCGCGGCTTTTGATTTATCCCGTGGGCTTCCATACGGAGGTATTACATGGCATTGATAAACATACAGGATCTGACTTTCGGATATGACGGTTCGGAGAAGATCCTTTTCGAAAACATAACGCTCGGAATTGATACGACCTGGAGATTAGGCCTTGCCGGGAGAAACGGAAGAGGAAAGACGACTTTCCTTAAACTGTTGCAAGGGGAACTTCCTTATTCCGGAACCATTACCGGTGTCCCGCAGACTGTTACATTCCCATCAGAAGAAGTTCCTGATGTTGAAGAATGGAAGATCCGCAAGGAACTTAATCTAATGGATTGTGATCCGGACATCATCTACCGCCCTTTAGAGACTTTATCGGGAGGAGAGAGAACCAAACTTATGCTTGCAGGGCTCTTTGCATCCGAAGGCTCTTATCCTCTGATCGATGAGCCAACCAATCATCTGGACAGGACCGGAAGAGAGAAGGTAGCTGAATACTTGTCTTCCAAGGACGGATTCATCCTCATATCACACGACCGGAATTTCATGGATAAGTGTACCGATCACACCATCGTTATAACCAGGACGGGGATCGAACTCACGTCTTCAACATTTTCCGTATGGTGGGACAACAACGAACAGAGGATGCAAAATGAGACCGCAAGGAATGACCAGCTCAGAAAAGAGATGTCATCTATAGAATCCGCCATGAGGAAGAACTCTCAGTGGGCTTCAAAGGCGGAAGGCTATAAGAACAGGTCCAAGGCTCCGTCAAAGGTCGCAGAAGACCATTTCCGCAGGACATATGAAGCCGAGAAAGCAAGAAAACTAATGTCTCTTTCCAAGAATCTCGAGAGACGCAATGAGAAGAAACTTGAAGAGAAGAAGGGCCTTCTTAAAGACATGGAGCGGTCTGAAAAACTCAAGATCAAGGGAAGCGAACATCACAACAGGACGCCCGTTATCCTCAAAGATGTTTCCTTGTATAGATACGGGGAGAAAATAACAGATGGGATTGATCTTACGGTCGAACGCGGCAGCAAGATATCGCTTCAGGGTAAGAACGGCTGCGGCAAGTCAACTCTGATCAAGTACCTTTACGGAATCGGCGAAGAGGAAGGGATTACGGCCGAGGGCGATATTTACATAGCACCGGGTCTTAAGATCTCCTATGTCGGTCAGGACACGTCTTCTCTCAAAGGAACGATCTATGAGATCGCAGACGGGTGGGGTGCCGACAAGACACAGCTCAGCACCATTCTGGTCAAGATGGGTTTTACAAAGGAGATGCTCTACCGTGATGTGGCCGCTTTGTCTTTGGGACAGAAGAAGTTCATAATGATCGCCCTGTCGCTTTGCGAACAGGCGGACCTTTATCTTTGGGATGAGCCCCTCAACTATATAGATGTTTATATGCGGAAAGAGATCGAGCGTCTTGTAAGAGAGAATGACATAACCTTGCTGTTCGTTGAACACGATATTGGCTTTACCAAGGCAGTTGCTGACACGGAGATATATTTGAAATAGAATTCGCTGATATTTTTGTTGTCTAAGGCTCATTGTGATATTATTTAGTGAGTCCGTGTCATTGCACGGGATTAACCTTTGACCGGGGGATATATGGCGACCAAGAGACGTCTTTCTACTTTCCAGACGATATTGTTAGGCTTTGCCGGGCTCGTTCTGTTCGGTGCCTTTCTTCTCATGCTTCCGATATCTTCAGCGGAAGGCAAGATAACACCTTTCGATGAAGCCTTCTTTACGGCAACATCAGCAGGCTGCGTTACAGGGCTTATTGTCCATGATACGGCTACTTACTGGTCTTACTTCGGTCAAGCCGTGATACTGATCCTTATCCAGATCGGCGGACTCGGCGTGGTCACAATGGCTGCATTCTTTTCGCTCCTTTCAGGACGCAAGATATCGCTTATGCAGAGAAGCACCATGCAGGAAGCCCTGTCTGCACACCAGGTCGGGGGCATAGTAAAGCTTACCCGTTTTATCCTGATCACTACCGGGATAATAGAAGTTACGGGTGCGCTCATAATGATGCCTTCTTTCATAATGAGGTTTGGCGCAAGGGGCATATGGATGTCTTTCTTCCATTCGATCTCTGCATTCTGTAATGCCGGTTTTGACCTTATGGGCACGCCTGACGGGAAATTCCAGTCACTGACGTCTTTTGCGGGAGACCCCGTGATCAACATAACGATCATGCTTCTGATCATCATAGGCGGCATCGGTTTCCTTACCTGGAATGACATAAGGACATATAAGCATAAGCTGACCCGTTATTCTCTGCAGAGCAAGATCGTCCTCATCATGACGGCTTTCCTTATCGTGCTTCCTGCAATCTATTTCTTCTTTGCGGAATATTCATCCGAGCCCGTAGGCAGAAGGATACTCCTGTCTCTCTTCCAGACCGTTACGACGAGAACGGCAGGTTTCAATACAGGCGATTTCGGCTCCATGAAGGGTGCAACGCTCGGCCTGACCATAGCATTGATGCTTACGGGCGGCGCGACAGGTTCAACTGCAGGCGGTATGAAAACGACTACGTTGGCTGTACTTATAGCGAATGTATTTTCCGTTTTCTCAAGGAAGGAAGATACCCAGCTTTTCGGAAGAAGGATCGATTCCGGTGTTGTCCGCAATGCCGCGACCATCTTCATGATGTACATAACTTTATTCTTTGCGGGAGCAGTTGCCATAAGCTTCATCGAAGGCATATCCTTCCAGAAATGCCTTTTCGAGACGGCATCTGCGGTTGGTACCGTAGGATTGACCGTAGGCATCACGCCCAATCTCGGAATCATATCCCGCTTCATAATCGTGATATTGATGTTCCTGGGAAGAGTGGGAGGCCTTACGATCATATTCTCGGCTTTCTCGGGTCCTGCCAGGAATTTCTCCAAGGCGCCGCTCGAGAAGATAACCGTCGGCTGATGCGATATAATATGACAAGGAAACTAAGGAGGGCATGAAATGAAATCGATATTGCTCATCGGTATAGGAAGATTCGGAAGACTCGTTGCACAGGAACTTAATGACCTGGGTCATGAGATCATGGCAGTTGATGACGATGAGGAGAGGGTAAACAGCATCCTTCCTTATGTTACGAATGCCCAGATCGGCGACAGTACCAACGAGGAATTCTTAAGATCCCTTGGCATCAACAGTTACGATGCCTGTATCGTTACAATCGGCAATGATTTCCAGAGTTCCCTTGAGACCACGTCACTCCTGAAAGAACTCGGAGCGAAACTGGTCGTTTCCCGTGCCGAGACTGACATACAGAAGAAGTTCCTCCTGCGTAACGGCGCAGACCATGTTGTATATCCCGAAAAGCAGGTTGCCAAGTGGACGGCCATTACATATTCTTCGGAACTTGTTTTCGATTACATAGAGATCGATGACGATTATGCCATCTACGAGGTATCCATCCCTTCATCCTGGATAGGCCAGAGAGTCTGTGACATCGATATCAGAAAGAAATACAACATCAATATTTTGGGGACCAAGAAGGACGGCAAACTCAATGCTTCCATTACTCCTGATTATGTTTTCAGCGAAGGATTTAACCTTCTGGTGATCGGAGAGCATAAGGCCATCCAGAAGTGTTTCAGGATCGGCTGAGGCTAATACCGCTTTTTTGCCGTTTACATTTCTTTTTTTAGTGTTAAAATCATTCCCGTTGAAATAGGGGACGGTTGAATGCGGTCCCTAAAAGCTATTTTGAAGGGAATTAATATATATGAAAAGATCGATCATAATAACAACGGCAGCAGCAATGCTCATTTCTATGGCAGCTTGTAATACACCCAAGACAGAACCTTCTGCCACTTCAAGCGAAACAACAACGGCTGCTGCAACGGAAACTACGACTGAAACGACCACAGAGGCAACATCCGAAACAACATCGGCTTCTGAAGAAGATAAGGGCAAGGATGAGGCTGCTTACATCAAAGGCATTGCAGGTGTTTGGGTTGAAGACACAGGTCTGGATCCCAGAGTCATGACAATTGAAGAAGACGGAAAGTTCAAGATCGAATTCAGAGGCGGCGGATCCATGTTCGGAACTGTAAAGCTTGCCATGGACGGTGACAAGCCCGTACTGGAATTTGATATGGGAGAAGGCGACATCATGAAAGTCACTTCCGTTGCTGAGCCCGGCAAGCAGGAAGAGATCGCTTTTGACAGAGACGATTTCCTTGCATTTAAGCGCGAAAACACAGGCAATTGATCAGTCTTTATTATCTATAACTGAAGTTACGGCGGGGTTTGAAGCGCGCGGCGTATCCTCTTCGGTTATGCCGACTCCCCTGTTGGGATTTGCGACCGAGAAAACGACATCCAGGATGAAGATAGCAAGCAGAAGGGCACAGAATGTTGTCCTTATGTTTGCGGGGATCTTTCGGAAGACATTGTCCAGGATGGGGGAGAATATGTAGGTAAACATGAGTCCTGCCACGCCGAAGATGATAAGACCTTCAAGACAGATCCTTCCGTTCAAGTTCATGAACATACCGGTGTAATCCCACCATTTTGAGTGGAAGAGCTGTTCCAGCATCCAGGAAGTAAAATATTCAAGCCCTCCGCATAAGATGACTGCACCCAGGAACATCAGCACGGGATGTTTCCGGAGAGGCTTTAATATCATGATGATAAGAAGGCCGCCGCAGCCGTAGATCGGGAGCCAGGGCCCGTTAAGAGTGCCCCTGTTGGAAAGGAAGCCTGTATCGAAGAGGTTGTAGAAGACTTCCCAGACCCAGCCCACCATGGAATATGTGAAGAAGAGCAGCACTATCGAAGAGAAGGTATAGTCTCTTTCATAATCGTATTTCAGCCAGTTGCGGTGGGATGCAGGTTTAAGAGGGAAGACTGCTTCCGGATATGTTGAGTTCCTCATGTCCTCAAGATCCAATCCTCTGTCCCAGAGAAGATCTGTGCCGGGGATCTTGCCGTCAATGGCTGTATTGCGCAGTTCGGAGTAGATCTCCGTATTAAGACAGGTCTTGAAAGGATCAAGGAAAAGGATGGACAGGATGTTATAGGAAAAGCTCGAAATGAGATATCCCGGGATGAAGACCAGATCGTAAAGGAACATGCGCTTCTTATAGCCCTTGGTCATTGATCTGGAGAGACGGAAAGCTTCTTTGGCTGATACCGTTGGATTCTCCGCCAGGATATAGGGGATCATGGAATATTCGTAATACTTAATGAAGCCGCCGATGATAGTCAGATCCCAGAGGACCTGGTACATTGACCTCAGGAACATGATCTTGGCGACGTTCAAAGTCTTGCCGTATCTGTAGATAAAGAGGACGCGGTCAGCCCTGGTCCCTTTGTAGAGGCGGTGTTCCGCGAAATAGCGGCACATGCCGACGGAGAGTATGTTCTTTACGAAAACGGTTATCAGCAAAAGGAAGAATGTTGCTATGAAGATGATGACCGAGTTTGCGATCTTGTCTTTGAATATAAGCGTATTGACGGCCTGAACGATGCCGAAAACAATAGATCCGGATGCGGTTATCTTGTTGACGGTTGTCGTAATGACGCCCCTGTAGTACTCGGTTCCCTGTAAGATCCCCTGACCTTCTGAATCACCGGAATAACCCGCGATCCCGTTGATGAGTTCGCTGATGGTGCCGGCGTTGGAATTACCGGTTGCTCTCTCGAAAGTCCTTATTGCCCTGTTTGTCCTGTTGTCCAGATCGTCTAAGGTGTCGCGGTTGATCAGGCGGTCATCTATGTTGATCTTGTCTTCGATCTTGGAAAGAGCTTCGTTCTTTATCGGTTCGTAGGAGGGCTGTATGGAGTGAAGAAAACCTGAAGATGACAGGGCGTAACCGCCGATTATCACGTTTACCAGAAAGACAACAACAATGTTGCCGATCCAGTGGCTCTTATATGCTTTGGCAGATCTTCTGATAAGTTTGCCTAACCGTTCCATATGCTCCTCAAATGAAAGAAAACCGTCTGTTTAGTTAAATATACATTAATCGAAAAGATTTTCATACAAGAATGTTATAATCTTCAAGGAAGATTAGATTTTGCGCAAAATAAAGGAGAAATGTTGATGCCGAGCCTCAATTCAAGCGAGAAAGCAAGATTTGAGAAATTCCTGGCTTCTTTGCCTGCAGACAGGAAGAAAGCTCTCTATGAACGTTTCCGCAAGATGGACGCTGAAGAGCGTAATGTCGCAATTAGAAAGATCCTGGCAAAGTCTTCCGCGCCTCAGGGCAAGGAAGGCCCTAAGGCTGGACAGCAGAAGCCTTCCCCTGCAAAAAGACCTCAGGTCGATCAGGCAAGGAAAGATCAGCATAAAACTGTTGCACCCAAGACCGTAAAACAGGCAAAACAGCCTGAAAAAACTCCGGCAAAGCCCGAAAAGCAGGTTAAAAGGCCCAATTTTAACCGTATAGTCAATGTTTTGACTGTAATGGTCGTACTGGGATGTCTTTTTACTTTGGCATTGGCATATTATACGAACCGTGCTGAGATCAACAGCCTTTTCGTAAAGCCTTTTGCAACTGAAACATCTGAAAGCTCATCCGAGCCGTCCGGTAATGAAACAGATCCTAGCGGAAAGGCTACAGACGGCAGCTCTTCCGAAAACACGAGCGAAACAACGGCAGAACCGGATCCCACGGCAACGCCGACACCAATGCCTATTAAGAGCGATGCTCCGGATCTTGAAGGCCTGACGGTAGTCATAGATCCCATGCATCAGGCGGAGACATCCACTGAAACAGAGGAACTCCTGCCTGACAAGACAGCCTTCAAGGCTGCTGCCACAGAAGGAGGCAAGGGCGTTAAGACCGGCGTTTCCGAATCCGAACTGGTCCTGGAGTATGCTCTGGCTGCCAAAGAGTATCTTGAGAAGTGCGGTGCCAAGGTAGTCCTTACCAGAAGTGTAAATGACATAGATCTTTCAAACCAGGACAGAGCGAGGATAGCAACATCTTCGGATTGTGATATTTTCATCAGACTTGAGGCAAGGTCCGTCGAGGATCCTGCTATAACCGGCGTCAGGGTCATGATCCCCGAATACGGAAAGAATAAGACGAAGGACATTAAGACGGGGAAAACCCTGTCCAAGATGATAGCCGAAGCGGAGAATATGGAAGACGGGGGAGCTTTAAGCACCATAGCTTATACGGGCCTTAATTATGCCACTTCCGTAAGGGCATTCCAGCTGAACCTCGGATTCCTCTCCAACGAGAATGATGAGACAATTCTTGCAGATAGTGGTAATATATTCAAAGTTGCGGCTTCTTTGGCGGAGTTTTGCAGCACGATTAAGAAATGAAGGGACGGGGGAATTATGGCTGATAAGAATCTTATGAATCTCTCCAAGGAAGAACTCAAGGCACAGAAGATCATCGATGAATTTTCTGATGATATTACCGTTGAAGAGATAAAACATGATGTCGATGAACTCAAGGTTCTTGTTCACGGCATGTGGATGCTGATGAAAGAGAAGGGAATAGATTATTCCGAACTCGATGCCAAACTCGACATTGCCGCGAAACTGGCAACACGTACTGATTATGCTGATGATATAAAATGTCCTTCCTGCGGCAGAGGTCTTCAGACCATGGAGAAGTATGTCTTCAAGAAGATGTGCTATTACTGCGGATATGAGAAGACACAGAATCCCTTCCAGAAGTACGACGGGATCGACTTAAACAAGGCTCCCGAGAGTGAAGAGGATGAAGCAGCTAAGGCTCAGCAGGAGACTGATGCTGAATATGCTGCGGCTCAGGAAGTGCTCAATACGACTTTTGAACCGTATGATGTAACAAAGGATCTTAACTTCGACGAACAGGAAAACGAAGAGTAAGACCAATAAAGAATAAGGGGAAGTACAATGTCTGATAACAATGATGTTGAGAGCAGGAATTCGACTCTTTCGAATTCCGAGCTTATTGAGATGCAGCGCGATATGCGCAAGCGTAAGAAGAGAAAGATCGTCTTAATCGTTCTTATCTGTGTGGCAGCGGCATTTGCACTTATTGCCGTGCTTATCGGCATGGCGATCAATGCCATCAACGAGATGATCAATAAGACTTATCTGAACGTGGAGCAGGCCACTGCCACGCGCACATCGCTTTCACAGTATGTTGAAAGCGGCGGCGGGATCGGTCCTGCTGATGTAAGTTATGTCGATATAAGAAATGCTCTTGAAGTTGATGAAGTATTTGTCAGAGAGGGAGACAGGGTCAGTGCAGATGCAATGCTCATGACCGTAACAGAATCATCTCTCATGGATGCAATCTCATCTGTTCAGGGACAGATCGATAATCTTGATAAGTCCATAGCCGATGTAGCTGATGACAAGATATCAGGCAAGGTCAAGGCTCCTCTCGAAGGAAGAGTCAAGGTCATCTACTGCAAAGAGGATGAAACGGTTGCTGATACGGTATGCGAAAACGGCGCTCTGATGATCCTGTCCCTTGACGGCAAGATGGCTTGTGATATCCCTGCAGGAGATCTTAAGGCCGGAGATCAGTTAAAGGTCTTCGATAAGGACGGCAATGAATATAAGGGCCAGGTCAGCAGGGTTAAGGCAGGGCAGGCTCTGATACTGGTATCTGACAAGACTTTGATGCCTGACGATAAGGTCACGGTCAAAGACGAAAACGATAATACGCTTTCACAGGCAGACCTCAGGATCAACAAGCCTTTGTCTGTTACAGGCTATACAGGAACTGTTAAGACCATTAAGTGCAAGGTAAACGATAAGGTCAAAGCCGGAGACGTTCTCCTTACTCTTTCCGATACCAAGATCTCCGCAGATTATGATTCTCTCCTTAAGCAGAGAAAGGATCTGGAGGATACTCTCAATGAGTATCTCAAGATCTATAAGGACGGCGGTATCTTTGCGGGAGAAGAAGGCATCGTGAAGATGATATATGATCCCGACGGAAATAATGATGAACAGCAGGATACCCAGACGGTCGATCCTGCCGATTATGCTTCATATATGGGTCAGGGAGATGTTGAGATCTCAAATGTCGATGATGACGATGAAGAAGTAAAGTCAGGTTACATGCGTGTTGCCAAGATCTCGCCCGACAAGAAATTTGCAGTTAAGGTCGGCATTTCCGAAAAAGACATCTTGAGGATCAAGGAAGACATGAAGGCGAAGATCGAGATCGAAGCCTTGAAGTATAAGGGCGAGGGCGTTGTAACGGAGATCTCTGATGAGCCGGTCGATCAGAATGAAGGCCTTTATGCCGTAAAGATCCTTTTCAATAAGACGGAGGATATGTGGACGGGTATGTATGCCGAAGTCAAGATCGAAGTCCTGAATGCCGATAATGTTCTGGCTTTAAAGACATCTGCCGTTCATAAGTCCGGCAGCGGTGATTTCGTTTATACCGAATATAATCAGGAGACCCGTGGATTCGGCGGAATAGTCTATGTAAAGACAGGCATCTCCAATGATGAGTTCACGGAGATCAAGGAAGGTCTTTCTGAAGGCGATACCGTTTATTATGAGTCGGATAAGAGCGAAATGATGAACATGATGTATGGTTCGGAGACAGAAGAAGGCGGCGAAGAAGCCGGATCCGCTCAGGACAAGATTGCGGAACACAATGAATCCGTAGAGTCTGCCGCAGCTTCCGACGGTCAGGGTGATGCGCAATGATCGATCTTAAAGATATAACAAGAGTCTACCTCGTAGGCGAGGAAGAAGTTTGTGCATTGGACCATGTTACCATGCATGTATATAAGGGCGAGTTTGTGTCGGTCATCGGACCTTCCGGTTCCGGCAAATCAACGCTCATGAATGTTATCGGCTGCCTTGATAAGGCTGATGCCGGTGATTATGTACTAGACGGTATCCCGATCGAGTATTATACCGAAAACAAACTGGCCGAAGTGCGCAACCGCAAGATCGGTTTCGTATTTCAGAATTTCAATCTGATCTCCAACATGACTGTTGAAGAGAATATAGAACTTCCTCTCATATACAGGGGTATGAAGAGATCAGAAAGAGTAAAGAGGGTCAAAGAAGCGGTCGAAGCTGTCGGACTGCAGACGCGTGTGCACCATCTGCCGACAGAGTTATCGGGCGGACAGCAGCAGAGGGTTGCGATAGCAAGAGCCATCGTTACCAATCCTTCTCTCATACTTGCCGATGAGCCGACCGGCAACCTTGATTCGCATACCAGCAAAGATATAATCGAGATCTTCAAGAAACTCAATTCTCTGGGCAATACCATCGTCCTCATTACCCATGATCCGGATGTTGCAGCTGAAGCAAAGCGCGTTGTCAGGATCAAGGACGGTAAGATTTCGGAGGTGGCAAGACAATGATCAGATTCTTTGATGCCGTATTTAACTCCGGAGTAGTCCAGTCTTTCAGAATGGCCATCAAGTCCATCCTGAGCAACAAGATGAGATCTTTTCTTACCATGCTGGGCATTATCATCGGCGTAATCGCCCTGGTCGTTCTTGTAAGCCTTGTCAATGGCGGAACCTCATCTATTACAAGCACGATCTCCGCTCTCGGAAACAACATGGTATATATCCAGTTTACCGATGATGTTCCGAAAGAGATCTCCAGTAAGGAAACGCAGGACAAATGGATCGAGAATAATCCTTCTTTCAAGAGCGTCAGTATGGAATACGCACTGCTTGAGAGAGCTTTGATCGATAATGAATATACGGGTGTTATGCTGTCGGGCGTTTCTAATGATTATTTCGATATCATGGGAAAGGAATTAATGATGGGAAGGTTCCTTACTAATGCGGATTGCGAAAACAACAGCATGGTCTGCGTAATAACCGAGAAAATGGCCAAAGAAAAGATCGGATATTACGACTGTGTCGGAGAAGTCCTTACCATCGGTGATTTTGATTACACCATAGTCGGTGTATTGGATGATAACTTCAACAGTATAGAGGCAATGATGAACTGGGGTTATAACGTATACATCCCCTATGAGATCATCTCCGAAAACTCCATTTCCGGATATACTTCATCCTGCACTCTTTACATCAATGCCCGGGACGGCTATACGATGGATGAGTTAAAGGCGGATGTGGATACTCTCTTCAAGAGGGATTATAAAGATGTTGAATATGAGATCTATGATATCTCATACATCGAGGATGCGCTCGGAAACATCACTTCCGTATTGTCGGTAGTCCTTGGCGCTATCGCCGGAATATCACTCCTTGTCGGTGGCATCGGCATCATGAACATCATGCTGGTTACCGTTACAGAAAGAACAAGAGAGATAGGTATCCGCAAGGCGATCGGTGCATCAAGGGGCGTAATATTGCGTCAGTTCCTTTTTGAGTCAGTTGTCATCTGTCTCATAGGCTGCGGAATAGGTATATTTGCTTCCTGGTTCCTTCTCAAGACCGGTTCCCTCATCACAGCTTCGCTCGGCGTGGAATTCGCCATGGATCCGACGATAGTGATCATCGCGGTGACATTCTGTTTCGTAATAGGCATCCTTTTCGGATTATATCCTGCCAACAAGGCGGCCAAGATGAATCCGATAGATGCTTTGCACTATGGGGGTTGATCTGATATGGAAATGCAGAATATAAACGATAACAAGGTGCTTTTTGATCCCGGAAGGGAAGAACGGAGCACGGAACATGTTCAGAAGAAGAGGAAATCTTCCAAAGTTTGGCTTATCGTCGTTGCGATAATCGTTGCAGCAACGATAGCAGGCGTTAATGTGCTGACATATTACTCAAAGAAGAGTTCGGAACAGAAGAATGATCTTACCTCACAGTCTCTCATTGAAACTACGGCTTCCATGAGGATGATCGAAAACAGGGTCGTATGCACCGGAAAGATAAAAGCAGCGGACAAAGAAGATTATGAATTCATTTCCGGGGTCGAATTCGAAAAGGTGTTTTTCAAAAACGGTGATACGGTAAAAGAAGGCGAGATCATCGGAACGGCTGATCTAGTATCACTTGTTTCTTCCCTGGAAAACACCAGGAAGATGATCATAGAACTTGACAAGGAGCTCCATACCGAGGCGGTCGATAACAACGGAAGCAAGATCAAGGCTTCCTGTGACGGCAGGGTCAAGGCTGTCTACGCAGGAGAGTCCGATAATGTTTCAGATGTCGTATATGAGAAAGGCTCATTGTTGATCCTCTCCGTTGACGGCAAGATGGCATGTGACATCGTGACCGGCAAAAACATAGGCGTAGGAACGGCCGTTAAGGGCAAACTTGCCGATGGCAGCGAGATCAACGGAAGAGCTGCTTCCTATTCTGACGGCAAGATGAAAGTTACTTTCTCCGACAAGATTCCCGGGATCGGTGACAGGGTCAATGTCATCTATGAAGGAGAGAGTCTTGGCATAGGTGAATTTTACGTGAACTGCCCTCTCAAGGTCGTATCTTTTGCCGGCAAGATCAAGAATATCAAGGTCAAAGAAGGTGATTCGGTCAAAGAAGGCGATACTCTCTTTACTTTGACGGATGATGTTTATTCCGACAGATACAATACCTTGATGTCACAGCGTGAAGATCTCATCGAAGACATAAGGACAATGCTGAAGATATATGAGACGGGATATATATATGCCGATAAGGACGGTATCTTAAGAGGGCTTGATGAAGACCTCTATGAAGAAGAAAACGTAAATCTTCCTTCCAAAGGCTCATCTTACGGCAGCGGGTCCCTTTTGGCCCGTGACAATGATGAACCCCAATCAACGGGTGAACCGACGGAGCCATCAGAACCGGATCAGACAAAACCCTCCGGTAGCCAGGACCCTACTGATCCTCCGTCGACAACAGATCCTTCGGGTACTGATATTCCCGCAGGATATCCCGGTATCCCTGCAGGCTTTGATCCCGCCCAGTACTATGCCATCATTAACGGCTCCAATGCGATGGACCCCGGTGCAATGACGGAAATGCCTGATTCATCTGCCGATGATATGGTAGAGGCACAGTATATCAATGACAAGAAGGTTCTCTATTCTCTTGAAGAAAGCACCTCTTTTGAGATCAAGATCAAAGCGGAAGACAGGAATGTCGTCTTTATGGAAGAAGGCATGAACTGCCGTATTACACCGATCTCCATGAGTGATAAGGAATATGAAGGCAAGATCAAGGATATCGCAACAAAAGGCAGTCTGAGCGGAAAGAAAGCCTACTATCAGGTCACGGTTTCTTTTGACCGTATCCCCGAACTTAGAGAGGGCATGAATGCGAAAGTCACGATAGAGATCAAATCTGATCCCGTGCTTTCTATTCCCATAGCTGCCATAAAGAATCAGAACAGCAAGGCATATGTCTATACTGCCAAGGATGAAACAACAGGTGAACTCACGGGTCTGCGCGAGATCACGACAGGTAAGTCGGATGCCGATTATGTTGAGGTGCTCTCGGGACTTTCCGAAGGCGACAAGATCTATTATCTCTATTATGATACGATAGATTATTCCAAGATAACAAACGGCGTGGATACCAATCTTTACATGTAATCCGGAGAGTTCATAAATGGCGGCGGCAACTATCGACAAGAGAATATCCGAAAATGATAACATCGACTATTCTGATGTCGTAGTGCTGATACCGGCATATAAGCCGTGCGAAAGACTCGTAAAGCTCATAAAAGATCTCAAGAAAGCTGGTCTTGATGCCATAATCGTAAATGACGGCAGCGGGCCTGAATATGAGGATGTCTTTTCGCAATGCAAGGATCTGGGCGCCGATGTCATCGGCTATGATGTTAATTGCGGCAAAGGTCATGCATTAAAGCACGGATTCGAGTATGTGGCGACAAAGAACTATTCTTATGTCGTTACCTCTGACTGTGACGGCCAGCACCGGCCTGAAGATATCACGAGGGTGGCTCAGGCTCTGATGTCCGGAAACAACATCGTCCTCACGGTGCGCGGAATAAAGAAGGATGCGCCTCTCAGGTCCAGGATCGGCAATACCATGTCTAGATTCTTTTTCGCGATCGCCAATGCAAGATATCTTCCCGATAACCAGTCAGGTCTCCGCGGCTTTGCCACATCCAACATCAATTGGATGCTCAAGGTCAGGGGAGAGAAATACGACTATGAACTCAACGTTGTCCTGATGGCCGAAAAACAGGCTCTCGAGATATCGACCATCCCGATAGAAGCCATATATATCGACAATAATGCCGATTCTCATTTCAGGCCTCTTACCGATACGGTCCTTATCTATGTCAGGTATCTTCAGACCATCGCATGTGCCGCTGTCGCTTTACTTTTGAACATACTGACGGTCCTTATCCTTCGCGATATCCTTCATGTTGGATTTTTCTATCTGATCACGGTCCTCAATTGGCTCATTTATCTTCTTTTGTGTTTTATCATCGAAAGATATATCGTCTTCAGGAATTTCTTCTACACCGCAGGTGCCAGAAGACTTGCCCTGTCCATTGCAAAGTATACGAGCTACTACCTTATCTGCATGCTCGCAGTCCATCTCATTCCTTTTGCAATACCGATGACTGTTTACTATGTGCTGTCTGTTATAATTATAGAAGTAGCTGAATATCTGTTGCTCAAGGCAACATATGATCATTGATTTTTGGAATTTTGCAACTTTTTTGTATCTGCGGTTGTATAACAGGTAACAAACTAACAATCATTCCCATAAGGAGGGACAGGATATGAAGAGTCAAAAGAGGATACTTAAGAGAACGGCAGTGGTGCTCGCGTTGTTGATGATGATGTCATCTTTTGCTGCATGCGGAGCCAAGAGCGTTGCTACCGAGAATGTAAAAAATCACAATCAAAATTCAGCGGCTGCCGGTGCACAGTTTAAGAGTGAAGTCGATCTTGCTGACGGGATCGATTCCTATGTTACAGAGCCGGAATATTATGCTGATGAGACAGGAATTCCTCAAGATACTGCTTTCCGGAGCAACACAGGTTCTTCCGCCCGGACTGATACCGTTTCTGAGCGCAAATTGATCAGGACTTGCACCATCACGGCACAGACTGAAAAATTCGATGAGGTGATCGCTTCATTCAAAGCAAAAGTAAATGAGCTCGGCGGATATTTCGAGAATTCAAACATTTCCGGTACGGGTATGAATAACAGTTACAGGAGAGGAACTTTTGTTGTAAGAGTTCCTCAGGATAAACTCGATGATCTTATCAGTTCCGTTAACGGCTCCGTAAATGTTTTGAGCACTTCCGAAAACTCGGAAGATAAAACGTTAGAGTATGTGGATATGGAAGCCAGGATAAAGTCTCTCAAGGTCGAACAGCAGACTCTGATGGATCTTCTTGCAAAAGCAGATTCCCTGGATAATATAATCATCCTTCAGAACCGTCTTTCCGAGATCCGTTATCAGATCGAATCCTATGAGACCCAGATCAAGACGATCGACAACAAGGTCACATATGCCACATTGAATCTGTCGATCAATGAGGTCGTAGAAGAAGAGATCCAGGAGCCTAACAAGAAGAGGACTTTCTGGGATGACGTCAAGGATGCTTTCGGAGAGATGCTTGAGAATGTAGTCGAGTTCGGACAGGGCGCAGTTATCCTCTTCATCATGCTCCTGCCTCTTACGGTTGTCATGATCATCGCAGGAATCATCGTTCTTGTCTGCATCAAGAGAGGCCGCAAGAAGCGCGCTGCAAGAAGAGCAGCTGCAGAGGCCGCAAAAGCTCAGGCAACGGAAACCACTGAAGAGCCCGCAGAAGCCAAGGTTGACGAAAGCAGCAAAGAATAAAAAATAAGAAAATATCGTCTGGTAAGCGCACGATATTATATGGTCCTCCACTTCCTTAAAATGACTTGGGAGTGGAGGATATCTTTATTATTTGATAAAATGTTACATAAGAACATCAAGTAATTGAGAGGTGTTACATGAAAGGTATCATTCTTGCAGCAGGGAAGGGGACCAGGCTGTATCCCATAACTCTTCCGATCTGTAAACCGCTCCTGCCGGTCTACGACAAACCCTTGATCTATTATCCTTTATCCGTTCTCATGAATGCCGGTATCAAGGACATCATGATCATTACTCCTCCGGGAGATACCAAGCCCTTCGAAAATCTTCTTTCTGACGGACATAAGATAGGCGTTAACATCCGCTATAAAGAACAGCCCGTTCAGAGAGGCATCGCAGATGCATTTATCCTTGCAGAAGAATTCATAGGTGATGACAATTGCTGCCTTGCTTTAGGAGACAATATCTTCTATGGTCCGGGCTTCAGGAAGAAACTGAGGCAGGCAGTGGAACTTTGCAAAGACGGTGCGGCTATATTCGGCTATTATGTTACAGATCCCAGACCTTTCGGAGTCGTTGAATTCTCCGCTGACGGAAAGGCCGTAAGCATTGAAGAGAAGCCCAAGAAACCGAAGTCAAATTATATCGTTCCGGGCTTGTATTTTTACGATAATCAGGTCGTATCCATAGCCAAGAACGTTAAGCCTTCCGCAAGGGGAGAATTGGAGATCACATCTGTAAATAATGCTTATCTTGCCCAGGGCGCTCTGAGGGTAATCCCTCTTGAATCCGAATTCTCCTGGTTTGACGCCGGCACGGCTGACAGCCTTTATGAAGCAGCCGGTCAGATTAAGTCAGCTCAAAGATCAGGAAAGATGATCGGCTGTCTGGAGGAAGTGGCTTTAAGAAATCAGTGGATCGGTCTGGATGATCTGACAATAATGGCTGAAGAAATGTCCAAGACCAACTACGGACATTATCTCAGCACTCTTGTTGATGATATCTGATCTTGATCTTTGCAATATATCGGGGCCGGTTTCACTAAGGAAGCCGGCCCCTTTTTGAATGATCTAAAGATCTCTTTCTGACTGAGTCATCTGATCTCCGTAAAATGATATCAGGAATCTGTAGTCCTGATCGCCGAATGTCAGTTTTTGATTATTCTTTATCTCGTAACTCTTGCCGGCGGAAAGGGCTTTATCTTCAATATATGTCGTATTTGAGCGGCTGAGGTCAGTCAGATAATATCTGTCGTTGTCATATGTTATTGCAGCATGCTGTGATTCGACGGATTCTTCCTCTATCACTATGTCCGAAAGGAAGCGGTCCGACCCGATAGTGACTTTATCCGTAAATATCGAAAAACTTTTTGTCTTGTCCGGATCTTCATTGTTCACGGAACGGATCGATGCGTAGTGAATGTCGTAGGAGAGGTCTTTTGCATTATCACAGGCCTTTCCGGTCGTTTCGGGTGAAAACAATATCTTACGTCTTAATTGCCCCTGGTCTTGTTTTGATATCGTTTTTGTTCCCTTATCCTTCCTGTCCAGCATGATAACGCGGAAAGTAAGGATAAGACCTGCTCCTGCGAATAGAACTGCTGCTTTTCGGCCGATTGAGACATAAGAATATACTGCGCATATAACGGTAAGCGAGGGGATTATGAGATCCCTTCTGATGCTCAAATGATCCTTATGAGGCCTCATGGCGGAAGTTGTTCTTATCGTCCTGCAGCAGTTTAGATACAGATCTTCATCACCGGTTGCAACAGCATGAAGCAAAGACTGTTTTTCATCCTCTGTTAGAACGTCAGAAATAAAACCGGTATTGATGAGCCGTTCCATGTCATTTATGTCAACAGCGGATAATCTCATTGAAGACATTCTGAATTCCAAAGGTCTGTAACAGCTCTTTAAGATTATGCCGTCCTTATCCGTATAGAGGTTTTCCGGGGATAAGACCAGCCCCTCGGGAGGGAGGAGCTTGTTCATTATCGTTATGAGCTGGATAAGAAGATTTCCGACAGCCTTTCGGCGCTGCCCGAGTTTTCTCCCGTGTGACGGAATATTCGGGAACTTGTTGTCATTTTGTCCGGTTGAGCCGAATTCGCTTATAGGGATCATTCCTGAATAATCAAATGATAATTCGCGGATATCGCCATACCGGTTGATAAGACACGGAAGAAAACAGCCGGAGTCGTTACTCCCGATCACTGCCATGGCGTATTCACTGACAGATTCATTTTCTGAAAGCGTCTCGATCGCAAAACAACCGAAAGGACCTTTTCTGTTGATCATAAAAAACACCTCATCCGGCGGCCTGTTTCAGCCCAAAGCCGAAACGACCTTATCTTCGTTGAAGCAGTACTTGATCACTTTGCCAGCGTAACTGGTGAGGCTTTCTCTGAATATAAGAGCCAAAGCCACCAAGACGGCAATGATGATGACTACTTCAACAGTACCCATTCCTTTTTTGTTATGCTTGCTGATCTTTGTCATAGTCGGTACCTCCTTTCTTTTTTGATCATATAGCCATGGAAATGATCGCTGGTGTTATGGCAACTATAAGTACGCATATGAAGTCCAATGTCATGGGAAGCAGCATCCCCAAAGATTCTCTTTCCTGTTTCTTCCTCGCTGCATTTCTGCAGAGATTCCAGCAGGCTGAAGCTTGAAGAGAAAGAAGATTAAGGACTTCAGCCGTACCGAGCCTGCCGTATCTTGCGACGAGGAGCAGGGCTGCCTGTGCTTCGGGTATCTGTGTCCTGATGGAAAAGTTTTCAACTGCTTCAGAGGCGGATTGGCCACTTAATATGCCTGCTCTCATTGCCTTTATCTCATATGAAATGCTGCCTTGTTCATCAAATGCTTTTGAGCATATCTCGATCGATTTCGGGAGCTGCAGCCCTGCTTCGAGCAATGTTGACATCAGACAGAGAAAGAGGGGGATATCTCTCATAAGGTCCTCATGTTTCCGCCTGACTTTTGATCTGACATCCGTGATGTTGAGGAAAAACATGACGGCCATTGCAGGAAGCGCAAGAATCCCGGGTTTGCCGGCCGCTCCCGCAACTGCAAATGCCAGAAGCCCCGTGACGGAAGTCGTTATCATCTGTTTTCGGAGATACTTTTCATATTCCGTTTTCGGATTGACATTAAGCTCGCTGAACATGGTATGGCGTTTTGCAGTCAATGATGCAGGCAGTATCGATGTCATGAGGTCTGCAAGAGGAGTCTTTCTTGAAACTTTATATTCATCGCCTTTATCATTCCTGCGTGGGGTGTCCTGCGAATGCGTCATGAACCTGAACAGGAGGGCGGAAGCTATGATGCAGAGAACGAATGCAACGGCCATCATGAGCTTTCCGGCATTTGAAGATCTGGCTTCGGCAAGATAGTTGCTGCTCATCTGATTAAGTGCGAATGTTATCGCAAAGGGCATGATGCATAGCATGCATGCTTCGGCGTTCTTCCCGGCATTTTCAGCATTAATATCATTATGAACGGCATTCATCTCAGACAACATCTGGCAGGAAGACCTCAAGATCGCAAGAGTGCTGCTTCCGATCCTTCCCGAGATTGATAAAGCATGGAAGACGGGAACAGTCTCAGGGAAGTTTAAGTCTTCCGCAAATTCACTTAAAACCTTTTCAGAATCGATATGCATCTTCAGTTTGTTTTCCATGCTGACAAGAGGTCTGATCAATGGGCTTCTCCTGCCGAAAGTGTGTTCTATCACAGGCCTTACGAGCGTTAATGATTTTTCGACCGAGTAACCTGAACTTACGCCTGTGCATAAGACCTGCAGCAATACGAGCAGCTGTGTCCGCATCTGCTCATATGAGCTGTTATATATGCGGTAGACGGTTTCTTTCCAGGGGAAGAAGGCCAGGATCAGGGCGGACAGCAACCTTATCCTTACTGAGTCCATGAACATGGACGAAAGGAAGAATACCGCAGATGCAAAGACAGGGTATATCCATATGTAACGGAGCAGCGCTTTGTGCCGCTCGTTGATCTCAATATGAATAGCTCCGGCAGGCTTCAAGATCTTCGATACCGGCAATCCTTTCAAGCTGACCACCTCCTTTGTCTGTTGCGAAAAGGACCTTTGTGTTGAAATTCTGCCCGGACGATCTTAATACCTGACAGACTTCATCTATATATCTTTTCCCGTCTCTTGATCTTGTGATGTGGAGTATGATGTCAACACCCATCGAGATCTGTGAGACGATGGCTTCATAGGGCAGGTTGGATCCCGACATTACCATGACTGTCAGGCGGTCGAGCATCTCTTTGCATGAGTTGGCATGTCCCGTGCACATGGATCCGGGATGTCCCGTGTTAAGGGCCTGGATCATGTCGGCGCTTTCGGCGCCCCTTACTTCACCTACTATGATGCGGTCAGGCCTCATCCTTAAAGCTGCTCTGATCATCATCCTGATGTTGACTTCGCCGGAGCCGTCGGGACCCGGGAGCCTGCTTTCCATCCTTACCAGGTTTTCGATGCACTTGAGATTTAATTCGGCCGAATCCTCGATCGTTACGACACGTTCGGTAGGAGGGATAAAATCAGAAAGACAATTAAGAAAAGTTGTCTTTCCGGAACCTGTTCCGCCGCAAAGGAAAACCGTCTTCCTGTTCTTTACGCACTCGGACAGAAATCTTGCGCATTCTTCGCTTATGAAGCCGTTTCTTATGAGCGATGCGATATCATGCGATATCCCCGTGAACTTCCTTATCGTTACGATCGGTCCGTCCGGTGCGACGGGAGGGAGGACGGCATTTGCTCTCGATCCGTCGGGGAGCCTTAAGTCAGCTATCGGATTTGCTTCGTTCAAAGGTCTGTTGCGGTTAGCGAAAAATGCGGATATGACCGTTGTAAGATGTTTGGCATCCCTGAAGCGGAGAGCAGATCTAAAAAGCTTGCCGTCCCTTTCGAAAAAGACCTTATCAGGTCCGTTTACCATGATCTCGGTAACGGAGGGATCTTCCATAAGAGGCTCGATCGCATCAAGGCGTCTTAACGAATTGAAGACCGTACCTGCGAGGATGCGCCTTTCGTTCAAGGTCATCTTGAGTTCTTTTGCCCTGTCCGATATAACGTTGGCTATGATCTCTTTAAGTTCGTCGTCTGTAGGATCCGCGCCGGTCTTGATGGCATTCAGGACATAGTAAGTCATCTGCTCCTTGATGTCTTCTGGACTATACTGCGTTCTTGCCATATTCTGCCGTCCTTTCTGAAGTCAGGATGACTTCGGCAGTAACATCGTGAGGAAGGGATCTGTTGAGCCTGGAAATGAAATCCTGAAGACCCGGTGACAATGTATGGATTAGAACTATTACACGGTCGGCGGATCCCGAGATGCTCAGCATGTCTTTGCTGCTGAATGAGTCCAGTACGGCAAGGACGGAGAGAGACATGGAATCAGATGTTGCAAGTTCCGAGGCAGCGTTCAGGATCCTGGTTACTCCCGCAGCTCCGATGTCATGACAGATGTCGGGATCGGCCGTTCCTCCCGGCGTAAGATATCCCGTTGAATCCCGGTGAACATAGGACAGGATGTCATCCCCTTTAAACTTTCTTGACCTTGAAAGACGGAGAAGATCGTTCATGTTCTCGGATTCTTTGTTCCCGATACCGTAACCTCCGGTAAAATCCAGCCTCAGAGGAACATCATATTCATAGGGATCTTTCAGGGTGCTGATGTATCTTTCGCGTTCTTCGCGGTATACGAATGACAATAATACGGTTATCTTCGATCCCGGTTTATCGGACATATTGACCGGCGTGACCTTTGAAGATATTCCCAGAGCGCGTGACAGGCTCTGACAATCGATGATCCCTTTATCGTTGAACAGGCATATTGCATCAGGATCCCCGGTATCTTCGGTCTTAAACTGCCTCTGATCGAAAAGGGTCTTTTCGAATTCGCAGAATCTCTCGGATTCGTCGCCGGACCCTGCCGGGACATCCGGTCTTGTGAACCTCATGATGTATGCTTCAGGGAAATAGTACCCCAGGCGTTGCCTTAACAAAGCAAATAAGTATTCATCTTTCTCGAAAATCCTGATACCGAATGCCATAATCTGTTCCTCCTTGCCCTGATCGATTTTGTGGTTAAATCATACATCGCGAAACAGGCCAAAAATCTCACAAAATCTCACAAAATCTCACAAAGTCTCAGTTTTCGCAAGACGGGTTACATTTGAGATGTTTTTGAGATAAAATTAGTTGTTAAAATGATTTTTGAGGTGAATATATATGAGAAACAGAAAAGGAAAATGGTTATTTACATCCGAATCGGTAACCGAAGGACATCCCGATAAGGTCTGTGACCAGATATCGGATTCCATCCTGGATGCGATCCTTACTCAGGACAGCAGCGCGCGCGTTGCATGTGAAACATGCTGCACAACGGGAATGGTCCTTGTAATGGGCGAGATCACTACATCTGCTTATGTCGATATCCCTTCCATCGTCAGAAACAGGCTCAAGGAGATAGGTTACGACAAGGAAGCAGGTTTTGACTGTGATTCCGTTGCCGTCATCACTTCGATCGACGAACAGTCTCCCGATATCGCGATGGGCGTTGATAAGTCCCTGGAGACAAGGCAGGATGATCAGGATACTCCGGATAACGGCGCGGGAGATCAGGGCCTGATGTTCGGTTATGCAAATGACGATACCGAAGAACTCATGCCTCTCCCGATATCACTTGCACAGAAACTTGCAAAGAGGCTTGCCATCTTAAGAAAGTCAGGGAATGCACCTTTCTTAAGACCTGACGGCAAGAGCCAGGTTACCGTAGAATACTTGGATGATAAAGCAGTAAGGATCGATACGGTCGTCGTATCCACGCAGCACAGCGAGGACATAAGTCAGGAAGACTTACGTGATTTCGTCATCGAACAGATCATCAAACCCGTAATTCCCGAAAACATGATCGATAAGGATACCAAGATCTTCGTTAATCCCACCGGAAGATTTGTCGTCGGAGGACCTCAGGGAGATTCGGGTCTTACAGGCCGCAAGATCATTGTCGATACATATGGCGGATTTGCCCGCCACGGCGGCGGAGCATTCTCAGGAAAGGATCCTACGAAAGTTGACAGATCCGCAGCATATGCAGCAAGACATATTGCAAAGAACGTTGTTGCCGCAGGACTTGCCAAAGAATGTGAGATCCAGCTCGCATATGCTATAGGCGTAGCTCAGCCTGTATCGGTCATGGCTGATACTTTCGGAACGGGCATCGTTCCCGATGAAAAGATATCTGCTGCAGTCAAGGAGGTCTTCGACTTAAGACCTACTTCCATAATCCGTGATCTTGATCTTAAGAGACCCATCTATTCGGATATCGCAAGTTACGGACATTTCGGAAGATCCGATCTTGATCTTCCCTGGGAGAAGTGCGATAAGACTGATGCGATCAGAGCTGCTTTGGGCCTGAACTGATCCCTTTTTCCGGACCATGAATACGGATGATAAGACAGGCGTTCTGACTTCGCTTGATGTTTCCGATATCGGATCATCTGTTGAGGATGCCGTCGTTGAAGTCCGTAAGGTTTTCTATGTGTCTTCCGACGGGAGATTCATATCTTTTGCCGCGGGGAATTTCAGCTGTGTATCAAGACTCGGAAAGCCTGTTGCTGACGGAATGAGATACAGGGTCTCGGGGACCGTAGGGGAATATAAGGGCAAGGCATCTCTTGAATTATCATCGATAGAGGCTTTTGATGAGGAAGAAAAAGAAACTGCCGCTGCTTTGCGCTTCATCGAATATCTGAAAGATAAGTCCTGCGGGGTTGCGGATAAAGAAATAGCATCTGTTCTTAAGGATAATATCATCGACGAGATCCTTCAGTATGATAAGAAAGAATTCAAGGAAAAGCATAAGTTCGCAAAAGCAAAAAGAGAAGACCTGAAGATCCTCCACGATCTTATTGAAAAAGGCCCTGACATGAGCAGAAGGATCATGGGCCTTGTCAAGGCAGGATTTTCCTCGCCTTCTATCAAGCGCTGCAGGAAAGCCGGGCTCCTTGATGACGATATCCTAAGGGATAATCCTTATTCCATGTATTTCGGAGGGATAGCTTCTTTTGCCGAATGTGACAGGCTTGCAGGAGAATACGGCATAGATCCTGAATTCGAATTCAGGCTTGAAGCCATGGCCTTATCGGCCGTAAACGATATCTGTTATAAGAAAAGCTCAACATATGCAGGCGCATCAGAGTACGCCAATGCCATGAAGATGATCCTCAGGGATTCGGATCCCGCATCTTTTTCGGATACCGACGATAATCTCATCTTCGATGCCGCAAGGAGGGCTGCCGCTAACGGCAGGCTGAATATCTACAGGACAGACAGGGGGATCATCGAGGATTGTGATGTTACTGATGAAGGAGCGAGACTGGCAGCCTCACAGTTTTACTATTACGAAGCATCAGCCTCCGAGTCCGTCTGCGATCTCATTGATTCTGAAGTGCCGATACCTTCCAGAAATGAAGCCTTTGAGGTTATGGATAAGATAGCCGATGAAATGGGCATCGTGCTTGACGGTTCCCAAAGGGAAGCCGTCTATATGGCGATGTATCAGCCTTTGTGCGTCATAACCGGCGGCCCGGGCAGCGGAAAGACTACCATCATGGGCGTCCTTGGAAGGTTTTTCGAGGAGAGAAAGATAAAGGTTGCTTTTGCAGCCCCGACGGGAAGAGCAGCAAAAAGGCTTTCCGATTCTGCGGGTGTAGAAGCGAAGACCATTCACAGGCTCCTTGAGATCACTCCTGATGTGTTTAACGATTCTTTCAGTTTCGGCAAGGACAGTTCAAATCCGATAGATGCAAGGGTCATAGTGATAGACGAGATGTCCATGGTCGACAGCGCACTGTTTTCGCGTTTTCTTGATGCGGTGGCCGAAGGAACATCTCTGATACTCGTAGGAGACCCGAATCAGCTGCCTTCTGTAGGCCCCGGCAATGTTCTTTCGGATCTTATCGGATGTCCTTCTGTCCCGCACATTCATCTTGAGTACCAGCACAGATCCGATTCAGAAGGCTCGATCGCGGCAAATGCCGCAAGGATCCTGGAATCCTCAGATCTTCTTTGTGACAACAGCAGTTTCCGTCTGGTAGATGTTCCTGATGAAAAAGAAGCTCTGGAAATATTATTGGGATTCTGTGACCGGATGGATCTTACGGACGATGACTATGCCGTCCTAACTCCCACAAAAGATGACAGATCGCTTCTTTCGACGGGACATCTTAATGCGGAACTTCAGAAGATGAGATTAGCCAAGACTAAGATCCGCAAAGGAAAAGAAGGGAAAGCCCTGCAAAAAGGAGACAGCGTCTATTACGTCGGGGACCGCGTAATGCAGATGCGAAATGACTATAAATTGGAATGGACCAATCCCGGATCTGACGAGGAAGAAGGAATAGGCGTATATAACGGCGAGATAGGCATCATAACGGAATTATCTGCTTCAAAAAAGAAGAGATCAGTTACCGTCATGTTTGAAGACGGCAAGATCGTGGAATATGAAGGTGAGAGCATAGCTGACTTATCTCTTGCATATGCCGTTACCGTTCATAAGGCACAGGGCTGTGAGTTTGATACGGTATTCATTGTTCTCGGAAACGTAAATAATCTTCTGAGACAAAGAAGGCTGCTTTATACTGCCGTGACAAGAGGGAAGAATAACGTGGTGATAATAGACGTTGCAAGCAGCATAAAGCGCTATCTGAATAATACAAGGGAAGAGAGAAGACCGTCCTCGCTCGGGGATTTTCTGAAGATAAATACAGGAGACATGTGATATGTCCCTGATCCGGGAAGCGGTTGAATGGCTTTTGCCTCACAAGTGTGATATATGCGGAAAAGTTGCAGATGTAACCGCAGATGACATTCCGGGTTATAAAGACATATACGGACGGATATTTAATGAGCAACCAGGGTTATATATCTGCGGAAAGTGCTTTTCGCAACTCGTTCCTCTTGAAGGGCTGAAAGGATGGACTTTGTGTCTTTCGGATCCCATGAGCGGTGACCCTTATCCCGAACTTGCTCTTTTCGCGCCGTTTCCTTATGACGAGATCTGTGAAAAAGCTATTCCTGCAATTAAGTTCAGGAACAGGAAAGAGATTGCAAGGCTTTTCGGGATAATCTTGGGTAAGACCGTAAGGGATAATGGTATAAAGGCGGATCTGGTTGCGGCCGTCCCTCTGTCTGAAGAAAGATTCCTCGAACGAGGATTCAACCAGGCTGAAGAGATTGCCCGTCCGGTAGCCTATGCAACCGGAGTTCCGTTTGCGACCGGGCTCCTGGAGAGATGCATCGATACAAGGAAACAAACGGAGTTAAAGGGCGGAGAAGCCAGGTTTCTCAACGTCAAAGGGGCATTTGCTCTTTCAGCGGAATGGGATGTAACGGACCTTACTATACTGTTAACGGATGATGTAGCCACGACGGGGGCAACTTTGCACGAAGCGGCGAAAGTCCTCCTTGATGCGGGAGCAGCTAAGGTGCTCTGCATCGCCTTTGCCAGCAACAGGACGGTAAAGAATAAGGAGACTGTGTGACATTTTTGCTTATTCCGATAATATTCTTTGAATATCCGCACGTTTATTTTATAATTAGAGTATCTCGAGGTGGTTACCTCCAAGTTGAACCTACATGACGTAATATGGATCCTAATCAGCGCGTAACAAATCATGCCTCCTCTGAGTGGACGATTGACGACGGGCGAGCGGGAACCGCCCTGGATGAGACGGGGTGTCAAGAGGAGTGGCCATTTCGAGTGTTTACGACTTGGCGATCATCAAGATCGCAAGGTCGTAAAGATCATTTTGTTTAGGAATGATCCCGTTGGCCGTTTTTACGGGCATACGGGGTTATTTCTTGTTAATAAACCGGCATTGTCCGGATAGAAGGAGGACGGCAGATGAAGCTGTATAACACATTGACCCGAACCAAGCAGGAGTTTGTCCCGATAGAGGAGGGACACGTTAAGATGTACGCCTGTGGTCCGACAGTCTACGATTATTTCCATGTAGGCAATGCCAGACCCTTCGTAACATTTGATACTCTTGCAAGATATCTTGAGTACAGGGGATATGATGTTGAATTCTGTCAGAACTTCACCGACATTGACGACAAGATGATCAACCGTGCTAATAAAGAAGGCATCACCGTTGCTCAGCTGGCAGACAGGTTCATAACAGAATACTATGTTGATGCCGACGGACTTAATATCAAGAGACATACATATCAGCCGAGAGCAACTGAGACGATGGATGCGATCATCGATCTCATCAAATCCCTTGAAGAAAAGGGCTTCGTCTATGTAATACCTGATGACGGCGTATATTTCGATGTATCCCGCGATGATAAATACGGCAAACTTTCCCACTATAAGCTTGAAGATCTTCAGGCAGGCGCAGGTGAAAGAGTAACCTCTTTTGAGGGCAAGAGAAATCCCGGAGATTTTGCTGTCTGGAAGTTCAAGAAAGAGGGAGAACCCTTCTGGGATTCCCCCTGGGGTGAAGGACGCCCCGGCTGGCATATCGAATGCTCTGCCATGAACAGGAAGTTCCTGGGCGAGACGATCGATATCCACGGAGGCGGATGCGATCTCATATTCCCTCACCACGAGAACGAGATCGCGCAGAGTGAATGCGCAAACGGAAAGCCTTTTGCCAACTATTGGGTACATAATGCTTTCGTTAACATCGACGGTGAGAAGATGAGCAAATCCCTGGGTAATTTCTTTACCATCAGGGATATAGTCAAGCATTTCCCTTATGAAGTCATCAGATTCTTTATCCTTTCCGGTCACTACCGTAAGCCCATCGATTTTTCTGATGAACTCCTTACGGCATCACAGACCGGCCTTAAGAGGATCGAGACCTGCTTCAAGGCTGCATCTGATGTTAAGGAGGGTCCTGTCCATAAGGCAAAGTCAGAAGGATCGGATGCAGATAAAGCCGTATTGGCTGCTTCAGAGACTGCAAGATCCGAATTCATCAGACACATGGATGATGATCTTAATACGGCTGATGCAATTACGGACATCTTTAACCTCGTGACGGCTTTGAATACCGCTCTTGCTTCCGATGAAACTTCTGTTGAGGCAATTACGGCTGCAAAGGATACACTTGCTGAGCTCCTTGATGTTCTGGGAGTCAAGTTCCCGGAAGAAAAGTCCGTTCCCGATGAGATATTAAAGCTCGTTGAAGAGCGCGCACAGGCTAAGAAAGACAAGAATTATGCCGAAGCTGACAGGATCAGGGATCTTATCCAGTCCAAGGGTTACAGCGTTAAGGATACACCGGAAGGCCCTAAGGTGGAGGCTTTATGATAAAACCCTTTATAGCCGAGAACCTGAAGGAAGTACAGCCGGCCGTTCTGGCTTATATCGGTGATTCCGTTTTCGAACTGTATGCCCGCTGCCATGTTGCGGCATATCATGCCGGAACCAGCCAGAAGATGCATAAGCTTACGGTCGAGTATGTTAATGCCAAATCCCAGGCTAAGGCCATGCTCGCTCTGAAGGACGAGCTTACGGAAGAAGAGGAGTCTTATTACAAGAGAGGAAGAAATTCCAATCCTCATTCGGTGTCAAAGAATTCCGATATCGCGGATTATATGAACGCCACCGGATTCGAGGCTCTGATGGGATTTCTTTTCCTTGACAATCAGACTGAGAGGATGGAATATTTGTTATATAAATCCTTTGATATCATAGATGACAAGGTGGAGCAATGAACGACGCAAACCGGGATCAGCCGAGGTATGATCATATTGAAGGAAGAAACGCAGTCTACGAGGCGCTTGCTGCAGGTCGCCCGATCAACAAGATCTGGGCCCTGTCCCCGGAAGGCGGGAAGAAACCTGACCCCGCTCTGCTCAAGATATTGAAACTTGCTGATGAACAGGGCGTCCCCGTTACAAGAGTTCCCAGGAATACTCTTGATAAGATGAGCGAAGACAGGCGCCATCAGGGAGTCATTGCCCAGGCAGCCGCGCATGAATATTCGGATCTTGATGAAGTAATAGCTAAAGTAAGATCTGAGGGAAGGGATCCTTTCATCGTTATCTGCGATGAACTCAAGGACTCGTATAATCTCGGGTCCATCTTAAGGATCTCTGATGCGGCAGGCGTTGACGCAGTCGTTATCCCCGAGAGAAGATCCGTTGCCGTTGATTCCAATGTCGCCAAAGCTTCGGCAGGCGCCGTTGAATATGTCCCGGTATGCAGGGTTACTAATATCGCAAATACCATAAGGGACCTTAAGAAAGACGGCTTCTGGATCGCAGGCTGTGACATGAACGGAGATACCACATACGATAAAGCCGATTATGCGGGATCTTTTGCAGTGGTAATAGGCAGTGAAGGATCAGGTATCAGGGACGGTGTCGTAAAGAGTTGTGATTTCATGATATCGATCCCGATGACAGGGCATGTAAACAGCCTTAATGCAGCCGTTGCGGCAGGGATCGTGATCTTTGAAGCTGCCAGGATGAGAAGGGAGGGCAAGAGGACTTGACCCGCGCGCGTAAGTCAATTGCGGTCATTATCACGGCGATGATCACATCGCTTATGCTGACCTCGTGCTCTTTTGTCAAGATCCTTAACAACGGACAACCTCTCGAGCAGTCGATATCCGAACATGAATTGGCAAGGCTTTTGACTTTTTCGATAAAAAAACCGGGTAACGTTGCGTCTTATTTTTCTTCCATTCCGGCATCCCAGCTTGATTCCGTTTCCTATTCGACTTTTGCGGAATATACGACCATCCTCAGGAATATGTCAAAGGGCAGGGGAGACATAACTGCTTTCAGGATCCTCGGCGATAAAGACAGGAACAAGATCGTGGATGAAGTATCGAAAAACTCCGGTATCGATGTTAATGAAGTATATCCGGATGAAGATATAGTCGAGATCATTTATGATGATGACAGTGAGCAGAATGTGTACTTCCCCTTGAAGAGAGGTGAGAATGCGTCTCTTGACGGCAAGGCCATGGCTGATACTATCGCCTCATATAATTACATATTCCACTACATGAACATGGTTTATCACTCCAACTCAAAGGCCTTGGTATCGATCCTGGAACCTGTCTATTCCGATGATATCTATATCGATTCGGTTATCAGGAACAAAGCGGATCACATCATCGATTACTATTCGGAATATGTGACAAGCGGATATGACGACATCAAAGTTTCTTTTGTCAGCCCCTGTCTTCTCAAGATCTCACTTCCGAAAGTCGATAACGGCAAAGGAAAGAAATATTCCAAAGAAGTCAGCATCATCAACAGGAACGGTGAATTTCTGATCGAAGATAAGATGCCCGTTAATCCCACAAATGAAAAGCTGTACCTTTATAAGGGCGATAAAAAGACAGTGACCGCAGGGGATGTCTTAAGCCCGGATGATGTCAGAAGCCGTCTCGGCGAGCCTTTGTTCACTGTAAGCCGCCCCAACGAAAAGACGGGCATGGACAGGATCGTCATGTGTTATAACGGCATGGATCTTGCATTTGAAGCAGCATATGACGAGAGCGGAAACTGGACGGGAAGCTTGTATTCCATCCGGATATTCGGTCAGGGAGACTATAAGGTCGATAACGGAGCTTCCGTAGGCATGAATATATCTGAACTGATGGTCATTTATCCTTTCATAGATGATTATGATTATATGATCGAATATGAAGACGAAAACGGAAAGAGATCTGTTTCTTTCGAAAGAGATGATTTCGGAAATATCGTCAGCATCATAATGAAGTGACGCCTGTTCCCAGGCACTTTGATCTGAGTTCCCCGATCTCTTTGTCGGTCATTCCCGCAGAGCGCAGATATACTGTAATATCTCCGTTAAAAGCTTTATCTATATGATCAAGGAATGTTTCCATGTTCGATGCGTCCGAGCGCAGAGCATGCTTCATGATGTCAGGTGCTTTTGCTATGAGGGGATCCACAACAGGTCTTATATAGTCGTAGGAAACTTTATAGTTTAATATGATGTTCTCGCGGCTCGCTCCGGCCAGAAGGTAGAGTATTGCCGTTATGACACCTGTCCTGTCTTTCCCGTGCGCACAGTGGAACATGGTAATGCCCGGTGCATCCTTAAGGACCCGTAAGACTTCAACTATCTCTTTTGACAATTTATCGATCATGATTATGTAGAAGTCACCGAGAGTGTTGTCTTTAAGGAAGGCCATGGATCTGTCTTTGAAATCCGCAGGATCACCCGAAAACAGAGGTATCGAATGGAAGTCGGTCACCCCGTCGTCCCTGAAAGGATTGCCGCATCGGCCGAGTTCCTGAATACTCCTGAAATCGATAACGGTCGTAACCCCTTTTTCGCTTATCTGCCTAGCTTCTTCAACTGATATATTTGAAGGAGATGAAGATCTCCAGAAGATGCCTTTGGCGAATGTCTTGCCGCCTGCAAGAGGCATGCCGCCGAGTTCCCTGAGATTTAAAAGAGACCAGTCTCTTATAAGCTGTTTTGCCGGATCATAATCTGTCATACAATACCCCCGTTTATGAAACGAAGATATATTAACATTAATAAAGTCCGTTGTTCAAGATTAGGTAACATTGTACGTTCTGAACTTGCCCGGTGTCATGCCGGTCACATTCAGAAAGACCCTGTTAAATGTGGAAATGCTGTTGAATCCCGAAAGATAACATATCTCGGTTATGGAGTGATCATCAGATGTCATGAGAGATATGGCAAGGCTTACTTTGCATTTATTTACATATTCCGTATAACTGATCCCCAATACCTGTTTGAAGGTCCTGGAGAGGTAAGAAGAACAAAAGCCCACATGCAAAGCCGCATTTTCAAGAGACAGATCCTTTGTAAGGTTTTCCCTGACATATTCGCAGACCCTGTTGATCGCAAGTATCGCCGATGGACTTACGGATGTGGAATCATCAGATGAGTATTTATCGTCTATGTAATCAGCGATCATCATAAAGGCCTCGCAAAGTATGGAGACAGCCTTGATCCCCTTGAATCTGACATTGCGGGAATTGAGAGCGCGGATTTCCTCAAATTTTGCTATAAGATTTGATGTGAGTTCAGTCTGATCAGAGTTCTTTAAAAGTGCTATATGACCGAATCTGCTTAGATAAGGAAGGAATTCTGCATGAGAAGACAGGATGTCGGTATCATACTGAAGCCCGAGGAGTTTTCCCTTGCAACCGTCAGGTATCTCATGTATCTGTTCGCTCGGTATGAAGATTATGTCACCGGGACAGATCTCGTATGTAATGTTTGCTGCGATGACTTTCGCGGGAATGGCGATGTCAGTCTCCGAGGGCAATATATACAGTATTTCTCCCAATTTGTGCCAGTGCGCGATGAACTTGTCGGGACTCGAGAATGTGTGGATCCCGTTGGGAGAAATCTTCTCAAAAAGATAATGATTGTCCTTAAATGTCTTCATATTCATATTTTAAATCCGTCAAGTTGAATTATCAATGAAAAATGTCAAAAAATGATAGGTTGATGGCAATTTATTGTTGGAATAAGCATTTGGCCGGGAATAATATGGACACATAAGACATATAAAGGGGGACTTCCATGAAGATTCTGTTGATAGGCGGAACCGGCACGATAAGCATGGCGATCACAAACCTCCTCGCAGGGCGCGGGGAGGAAGTGATCCTTCTTAACAGAGGCACGAGGTCTGCCGAGATTCCTGAAGGCGTTAAGGTTATCAATTCCGACATTAGCAATGAGGAAGAGGTTTCCCGGATCTTGTCGGGAATGACTTTTGACTGTGTCGGCGAGTTTATTGGCTTCGTCCCTTCCCAGGTTGAAAGGGATGTAAGGCTCTTTTCGGGCAAGACAAAGCAGTATATCTACATAAGTTCTGCATCGGCTTACCATAAACCTTGTTCATCATATCTGATCAATGAAGGCACTTCTCTTGCAAACCCCTACTGGCAGTATTCCAGGGATAAGATAGCCTGTGAGGAGTATCTGATGGATAGATACCGCAAAGATTCTTTCCCTGTCACTATCGTAAGACCCAGTCATACCTACGATCAGCGTTCGGTACCTCTGGGTGTTCACGGAAATAAGGGCTCATGGCAGGTCATAAAGAGGATAATGGAAGGAAAGAAAGTCATCATTCACGGTGACGGTGAATCCCTTTGGACCATGACCCATAATTCCGATTTTGCAAAGGCTTACGCCGGATTGATCGGCAATCCTCATGCAATAGGGGAAGCTTTCCAGATCACCAATGACGAGACTTTGACCTGGAATCAGATATATGAGACGATCGCTTCCGTTTTGGGTAAGCCCCTTAATGCAGTTCATGTTTCAAGTGAGTTCCTTGCCTCGGTCAGCGGTTACGGTTATGAGGGCAGCCTTACGGGAGATAAGTCCTGTTCTGTCGTTTTCGATAACAGGAAGATCAAGAAGGCTGTTCCCGGTTTTATTCCGTCTGTAAGATTTGAGCAGGGCGTGCGGGAAACGATCGGATATATCCTGGAGCATCCCGAATATCAGATCGAAGATCCCGAGTTCGATCAGTGGTGCGATAAGGTGATAGATGCTTTGGATAAGGCAAAGGAGATCATTAAGAATGGTTGATGTCAGGGGAAGATGGGCTTTCATTACGGGAGCATCAAGAGGTTTGGGAAAACTCTCGGCAAGATTCCTGGCGGAGCGCGGCTGCAATCTGATAGTTCACGGCAGGAGACTTTCCCACCTTGAGCCTTTGGTCCTTGAACTTAAGAGTCTTGGCGTTGAGGTCTTGCCGGTTGAAGCCGAATTCACGGATCTTGATCAGGTCGAAAAGATGCTGAGAACGATCGATTCTTTACTCGTTAATGTTGATATCGTGCTTAACAATGCTGGATTCCAGATCGCTTACCGTGAGGACTATTACAAGACTCCGGCTGATGATTTTACGGTCAGTTTTCTTGTCAATACGACCGCCCCCATGATGATCTGCTATCACTTTTTGCCCCTGATGGAAAAAAGGGGATTCGGACGGATCGTAAATACGACAAGCGGCATAGACAAGGAGCCGGAGCAGGCAGGATACTCTGCCGCGAAAGCTGCTTTGGATAAGGTTACGAGAGACCTGGGTTCCAAACTGGAAGGTTCGGATGTAATGATCAATCTGACTGATCCCGGTTGGTGCAGGACCGATCTTGGAGGCCCCAATGCTCCAAACAGCCCGGAAAGCGCCATACCCGGCGTTGTCCTCGGAGCTTTTCTGGACGACAAGCATTCCGGGAGGATCATCAGGGCTCAGGAATATAAAGGAATGACAATAGAAGAAGCCGTTAAGGCAGCGGAGGAAAAGTATGGATAATTTCACATTTTACAGCCCCACGTATTTCGCATTCGGAAAAGACAGCGAGTGCAAGGCAGGCGAACTGGTAAGAAGATTCGGAGGATCCAAGGTTCTTCTCCACTATGGAGGATCTTCTGCAAAGAAGTCAGGCCTCATTGACAGGATCAAAGAGAGCCTGGCAAAAGAAGAAATCGGCTGCATCGAGCTTGGAGGCGTAAAGCCCAATCCTAGGAGCGGTCTTGTTTATGAAGGGATCGACATCGTAAGAAGAGAAGGCGTCGATTTCATACTTGCGGCAGGCGGCGGAAGCTCGATCGATTCGGCTAAGGCCATCGCTGCGGGAGCCATGTATGACGGTGATTTTTGGGACCTTTACAGCGGCACTCCCATCAGGATGGCTCTTCCCGTCGGAACAGTGCTTACCATAGCCGCTGCAGGCAGCGAAGGCTCCGGTGATTCGGTCATTACAAAGGAAGAGGGCATGCTGAAGAGAGGCACGGGATCGGATCTTATCAGACCTAAGTTTTCCATCCTGAATCCCGCTCTTACACAGACTCTGCCCGCATATCAGACCGCCTGCGGAATAACCGACATCATGGCGCACCTTCTCGAAAGGTATCTTACAAATACCAAAGATGTCGTTACCACTGACCGCATGATCGAGGGCTTGCTCCTTGCGATGATCGAGGAGTCCCCGAAAGTGATAGCCGACCCCGATGATTACGAAGCAAGAGCCAACATAATGTGGGCAGGCATGATGGCACACAACAATTCCTGCGGTGTCGGAAGATCCCAGGACTGGATCAGCCATGACATAGAACACGAGCTGTCTGCTCTTTATGACTGTGCGCACGGCGCAGGTCTCGCGGTTACCTTCCCTGCATATCTGAGTTATGTCTATAAGCACGATATGGGAAGACTCGTGCAGTGGGCAACGAGGGTATGGGGTGTTGAAGAAAGCAAAGAAGATCCCGAATCCGTAATCCTGGAAGGAATTGCCCGTTATAAGGCCTTCCTCAGGAGCATAGGCATGCCTCAGACGCTTGCCGAGCTCGGCGGATCTGCGGACGATGTAGATACGCTGGCCCATACGGCCTGCTACGGAAACGGCAGAGACGGAAAACTTCGCGGCTTTGTCGAATTGAATGAGGACGACATCAAACAGATCTACCGTTTGATGATCTGATACAGTCTGTCCGGAGACCGCCCCGGTGGAAGTCCCCCTACTTCGACCGGGGCGGTTTTTATCTTCTGTAGGATGTTATTGACAATTCAGGCATTAAGGATTAATATATTCGCGCATCGGTTCCGATGAACATGCGCCTGTAGCTCAATTGGATAGAGTGTCTGACTACGGATCAGAAGGTTGTGGATTCGATCTCTGCCAGGCGCGCCAGACAGGCTGTCACAGCAAGTGGCAGCCTTTTTTATCATCATCTTCAAGGAGGTGCCTCATGAGATTGCTCGTAGTAGTTGACATGCAGAACGATTTTATAGACGGGAGCCTGGGATTTGAGGGAGCTTCGGCAATAATCCCCGGAATACTGTCGAGGATCGAAGAATACAAAGCATCGGGTGATGATGTCGTTTATACTCTCGATACACATGGTGAGGACTACCTTTCGACTCAGGAAGGGAAGAATCTTCCCGTGGTTCACTGCATTGAGGGAACAGAAGGTCATAAGCTTTGCCCGGCTCTTGAAGAGGCTCTTTCCGGATGCAGGGAGTTCCTTAAACCCACATTCGGCAGTACGGAATTAGGCGCTTTTATCGCAGCAGCTAATTACGATTCTATCGAATTCTGCGGCCTTGTATCCAATATCTGTGTCATCTCCAACGCTATGCTCGCAAAGGCTTTTGCCCCTGAAGCGAAGATCCTGGTCGATTCTTCTCTGACTGCATCGGCTTTCCCCGAACTTCACGAGGCTGCCATGGATGTTATGAGAGGTGTGCAGATAGAAGTTATCTGAGCTTTTTTTGATTGCATTATGGCGGTCCGCTGTGTTACAATCCTATTTCGGTTAATAAGAACTAAATAAATGGAGGAAATATAATGGCATCTACGATCGACAAGAAGGACGGCAATCTGGTCGTCATCAATTTCGAAGCAACTAAGGAAGAACTTGATGCATCCATGCAGAAGGCATATTCCAAGAACAAGGGCAAGTTCCAGGTTCCCGGTTTCCGTAAGGGTAAGGTACCTTACAAGCTCGTTCTGCAGTACTACGGTGAGGGCGTACTCCTTGAGGACGCTATCACGGATCTTGCAAATACTGCTTATCCCGAGGCTATCAAGGAGCATGATCTGAAGCCTGTTTCCCGTCCGGAACTCGATGTAGAGTCCATTGATGAGAATGGTGTTAAGTACAATCTCACGGTAACAGTTAAGCCTGAAGTTAAGCTCGGCGCTTATGAGGGCGTTGAGGTTCCTTACATGAAGCGTGAGGTAACGGATGAGGATATCGACCGCAGCATAGATGCTCTCCGCAGAAGGAATTCTTCTCTTGAGGAGATCAGCGACAGAGCAGTTCAGGAAGGCGATACGGTCACGATCGACTATGAGGGCTTCAAGGACGGAGTCGCATTCGAAGGCGGCAAGGGTGAGAACTACAATCTCAAGATCGGATCTCACTCCTTCATTCCCGGCTTCGAAGAGAAGATCATCGGTCATAGCGACGGTGAGGAGTTCACGATCGAAGTCAAGTTCCCTGAAGAGTATCACTCCGAAGAGCTTAAGGGTGCTGATGCCACATTCAATGTTAAGATCAATGCGATCAAGGCTGAGGTTATGCCTGAGCTTGATGATGAGTTCGCCAAGGATGTATCCGAGTTCGATACACTCGATGAGCTCCGCGCAGATATCCGCAAGAAAGAAGAGGAGAGAGCAGAGAAGGATGCCAAGGCTGCTTTCGAGAACGAGACAGTCCGTGTCGTATGCGACAACGCTGAAGTCGATATCCCTGACGTCATGATCGAGAATGAGATCGAGACGATGGCACAGGATCAGGCTATGCGTATGAGCCAGCAGGGTATCGAGCTCGGCATGTATCTTAACTACATCGGCCAGTCCATGGAGGAATACAGAGAGTCCTTAAAGCCCATGGCAAGGGTTCGCGTTAAGTCTTCTCTCGTTGTTGAGGCAGTTGCCGAGAAGATCAATACCGAGATCACAGACGAGGATTATGAGGAAGAGATCAAGGTCATGGCAGACAGCTACCGTATGAGCGTTGAGGATATAAAGAACGCCATCGGTGAAGACAACGAGATGATCAAGGATCAGATCCGCGGCAGAAAGACCGTTGAATACCTTGCATCCAAGGCTGTCAAGACTGAGCCTAAGCCTGCTGAAGAGGATAAGGCTGAGGAAGCCGCTGCCGAAACAGAAGAGTAATCTTTAGCGAAAAGATAAGAACCGGGACTGTCTCGATTATGGAGACGGTCCCGGTTTCGATTTACAGGCTCGTTACATTTTGCCAAAGCCTATAGATTATTTAAGAATAATGATAAAATATTAAGTTGTAAGAAGCATTTTAAGAACGAGGTGTTTTATGGCAGGTTCCAAATACGGTTCTGATATGGAAAGAGACATCATCAGCTGCTCATTCTGCGGTAAATCCGAGTATGAGGTGCCGAGACTCTTTTCAGGTGTTAATTGCTATATCTGCATAGACTGTATCCGCACGGCATACGGAGTCGTTGCCGAAGAGGAGAAGGTAAGCCGCAAGAGGAAGATGCGCTCCATCAAGCCGTCATCCGTTATCACACCCCATGAGATAAAGGATAAGCTCGACGAGTATGTAGAGGGCCAGGATGAAGCCAAGATAGCTCTTTCCGTAGCAGTCTATAACCACTACAAGAGAGTTTTCTCGGATCTTCCGGCTGACGATACCGAGATCACAAAGAGCAATATCCTCATGCTGGGACCCACGGGAAGCGGTAAGACGCTGCTGGCCCAGACCCTTGCGAGGATCCTTGACGTTCCTTTTGCCGTAGGTGATGCCACCAACCTTACACAGGCAGGTTATGTCGGCGAAGACGTTGAGAACATACTTCTCAACCTGATCATCGCCGCTGATTATGATATCGAGAGAGCAAAGGTCGGTATCGTATATATCGATGAGATAGACAAGATAACAAAGAAGACGGAGAACGTGTCGATCACCAGAGACGTCGGCGGCGAAGGCGTTCAACAGGCTCTCTTGAAGATCCTTGAAAGCACGGTTGCAAATGTTCCTCCCAAGGGCGGACGCAAGCATCCCAACGAAGAGTGCATCAAGATCGATACCACCAATATCCTCTTTATCTGCGGCGGTGCCTTCGACGGCCTTGACGAGATAATCTCTTCCAGAGTTGAAGAGAAGAAGTTCGGATTCGATGCGGAAGTCTTGTCGGCAAGAGAAAAACACTCAGGCGCTTATTTCCATGAAGTCCTTCCCGAGGACCTCATGAAATACGGTCTCATTCCCGAGTTTATCGGTCGTGTACCCGTTACGGTCGCACTTGATAAGCTCGATTGTGATGCTCTTGTCAATGTCCTTACGAGACCCAAGAATTCCCTTGTAAGACAGTATGTCAAGCTCCTCAAGATGGACGGTGTCGATCTGAGATTCGAAGAAGAGGCTCTGCGTGCGATCGCAGAGAAGGCTCTTGAGAGGAAGACGGGCGCAAGAGGCCTGTCATCGATCATCGAGGACTGCATGAGAAAGGTCATGTATGATGTTCCTTCCGAAAAGGAGATCAAGGAATGCATCATCACCAAGGAGTGCATTACAGAAGGAAAGCAGCCTACACTCATCTATAAGAAGAGCAGCAAATCAGCTTCCCAGGCGCATAATCTCAAGTTTAACGATGCATCCGATGCATCTGCGGTATCGCCGGCTTAAGGTTAACAGAATAACTGACTGCAGATCACAGGTCCCGTCCGGGACCTGTTTTTTGTCTTGGCCGGGTCAGCTGATATCACATATTTTATTGCCTGTGTCTTATATCGCTCGTATAATAAGGTTGTCTCCTGTAAAGGACCCGGAATAATTAAAGCGGAGGATAAGATACATGGCAAAGTATAATATCTGTCTCGACATCGGCGGAACAAAGGTATTGGGAGCCGTTTTCAATTCGAAAAAAGAGATCATCGCAAGGATCAAGCGCAAGACCACGGAGGACGGGGATTCGACCGATAATGTCGAGGATGTCATCATAAGGTCTGTCGAAGAGCTGATCAAGGAATCCGGCATCAAAATGAATGAGATAAATGCAATATCCGCGGGTGCTCCCGGGGTCATCGACCAGGACAAGGGGATCGTGCTTTTTTCGCCCAATCTCCCCTGGAGAAACTATAATATCAGGAAACCGATAGAAGATAAGTTCGGAGCTCCTTTCCATATCGGAAATGACGTAAATCTCGGTGTTCTGGGAGAATATAAATACGGCGTTGCCAAGGGCTTAAAGAATGTAGTAGGCCTCTTTGTCGGAACCGGAATGGGAGGAGGCCTTATCCTTGACGGCAAACTCTATACGGGTAACCAGTTTAAGGCAGCCGAATACGGTCACATGATACTGGATCCCGAAGGACCTTTGTGCAACTGCGGTCAGCGCGGCTGTCTGGAGGCGTTCTCGTCAAAACAGGGAATGTCTGCATACATAAAGCAGCAGGTATCAAGAGGCAGAAAGACCGTTATGGAAGATGCCATAACCGGAAGCACATTTAAGGCGAAAGCGCTTAAGAAAGCCTTGAAGAGCGGTGACGAAGTCGCAATAGAAGCAGTCGACAGAGCATGTCATTATCTGGCTGTGGCATCGGGCAATCTTGTCAATACTTTCAGCCCCGAGATGGTAGTATACGGCGGCGGTGTTATCGAAGCCAACGGTGATTATTTCCTGGAGAAGATACTGAAGGAAGTTGACAGATATTGCATGCCGTCCATCAGGGATACGGTTAAGTTTGCCAATGCAGCTTTGGGTGATGACTCCATCATATACGGAGCTTTGTCACTGATCTGATCCAAAGAGGCAAGATCACAGCAAATAAACTATTAGAAACGTTTGGCGCAGAAGACTTTTATATCGAAAATCCATCCTCAATAAGTACGCGTATTATGTTATAATAATCGCTTGAACGACATAAACGCGAAAGAAGGATGATTTTTACATGCCAAGGATCGATAATATCAATAAGACCTTTGACCCGAACGAGGCTGAACAGAGGTTATACAGCAGATGGATGGAAGCCGGATATTTTAAGCCGGATGAGGATCCTTCCAAGGAAGCTTTCTCCATCGTAATGCCCCCGCCGAACATCACGGGCCAGCTTCATATGGGTCATGCCCTGGATAACACTCTCCAGGATATACTTGCGCGTTACAAGAGAATGAGAGGCTATTCCGTTCTCTGGCTTCCCGGCACTGACCACGCATCCATTGCAACAGAAGCAAGGATCGTTGAGCAGATGAGAAAAGAAGGCATCTACAAGGAAGATCTCGGAAGAGAAAAGTTCCTTGAGAGAGCCTGGGCCTGGAAAGAACAGTATGGCGGCAGGATCGTCGAGCAGCTCAAGAAGATAGGTTCTTCCTGCGACTGGTCACGCGAGCGCTTTACAATGGATGAAGGCTGCTCTGAGGCCGTAAAGGAAGTTTTTGTTAAGTACTATAATCAGGGACTTATCTACAGGGGAGAGAGGATCATCAACTGGTGTCCTCATTGCCTTACTTCAATTTCCAACGCTGAGGTTGAATACGAAGATCAGGCCGGCCATTTCTGGCATTTAAGATATCCCCTGGAAGACGGATCAGGTTATGTGAATCTTGCAACGACAAGACCTGAGACTCTCTTAGGCGATACAGCAGTTGCAGTCAATCCCAAGGATGAGCGTTATAAGGACATCGTCGGCAAGAACGTTATCCTGCCCTTGGTTGGCCGTAAGATCCCCGTTGTTGCAGACGACTATGTTGATATCGAATTCGGTACGGGTGTCGTTAAGATCACACCTGCACACGACCCTAACGACTTTGAGGTAGGCGCAAGACACGATCTTCCCATCGTCAACGTTCTTACGGAAGATGCAAAGATCACGGAAGACTACCCCAAGTACGCAGGCATGGACAGATATGAAGCCCGCAAGGCCATCGTTGCAGATCTTGAAGAGGGCGGATTCCTCATCAAGACGGAAGACTATTCCCACAACGTCGGTACCTGCTACCGTTGCGGCACTACGATCGAGCCCCGCGTATCTTTGCAGTGGTTCGTTAAGATGGAAGAACTTGCAAAGCCCGCCATCGAGTGTGTTAAGGACGGAAGGATCAGATTCGTTCCCGAAAGATTTGACAAGAACTATTTCAACTGGATGGAAGATATCCGTGACTGGTGTATCTCCAGGCAGCTCTGGTGGGGTCACAGGATCCCGGCGTTCTATTGTGATGACTGCGGTGAGATCGTTGTAACCAAGGACGAGACTGCAGTATGTCCCAAGTGCGGCAAGGAGATGCGTCAGGATCCCGATACTCTCGATACCTGGTTCTCTTCTGCGCTCTGGCCTTTCTCAACAATGGGCTGGCCCGATAAGACAGATGATCTTGCCAAATACTATCCTACGACTACTCTCGTAACAGGATACGACATCATAACATTCTGGGTGTCCAGGATGATCGTTGCAGGTATGGCTCACATGAATGACGTTCCTTTCAGGGATGTTCTTATCCATGGTCTCGTAAGAGATGAGCAGGGAAGGAAGATGAGTAAATCCTTAGGCAACGGTATCGATCCTCTTGAAGTCATTGCAGAGTATGGCACCGATTCCTTAAGATATGCTCTCGTTACTGGTAATGCTCCCGGTAATGACCAGAGATATCTGCCTTCCAAGGTCAATATGGGAAGAAATCTTTCCAACAAGATGTGGAATGCAATGAGATTCGTTGTCATGAATACAGATGACGATGCTGATTTCTCCAAGGTTTCTGCTGATAACTACACATTGGAAGATAAGTGGATCCTTGATAAGCTTCATACACTGGTCGCAGAGGCTACCGTCAATATCGACAGATATGATTTCGGCGTAGCTCTCCAGAAGACAGTTGATTTCCTCTGGGATGATTTCTGTGACTGGTATATCGAGATCTCCAAGACAAGGCTTTTCGACAAGGAGTGTCCTACGAGGATCGAGGCAATGTATCTTCTCAATTATGTTCTTGGCACGGCAGCAAAGCTTCTGCATCCTTTCATGCCTTTCATTACAGAGGAGATCTTCGATAATCTCGTTATCGACGGCAAGAAGGATTCCATCATGATCGATGTATGGCCCGATGCTGATGATATTCCGTCTTATAAGGCTGAAGGCAGACAGATGGAGACTTTGATCGATGCGATCAGATCGATCCGTAATGTAAGAGCAGAGATGAATGTTGCTCCTTCACGCAAGGCCAGCATCATCGTTGTTGCTCCCGAGAAGGCAGTTGCCGACATGTTTGTTGACGGAAAGGCTTTCCTTGAGAAACTTGCATCCGTTGCAGATCTTGCAACTCAGTCAGATAAGGCAGGCATCCCATCAACAGCAGTAGCCGCAATGTTTGACGGCGGTGAGATCTATATCCCGCTGGAAGATCTCATCGATGTCGAAAAAGAACTTGAGCGTCTTGCGTCAGAGAGGGAAAAGCTCGACGGCGAGATCAAGAGAGTTGAAGTCAAGCTTGCCAATACCGAGTTTGTTTCCAAGGCTCCCGAGAAGGTCGTTAACGCCGAGAGGGAAAAGCTCGAGAAGTACCGCAATATGCATGCTTCGATCGATGACAGGATCAGATCACTTACAAATAAATAAACCGTAAATATTCAGGAGGTGTTACATGTCTACAGGTTTTGAAAATCAGGAACTTATTGCTAAACTGCCCCAGTCCGGAGTCCATTGTTATCCGGCATCGGGTTCCAAGATCATGCGCAACCGCATCGTATCCGCTATCGTATTTCTTGCAAGCGCGGGTCTGGGAGGATATCTCCTTACCCAGGGATCGGCTCTTTACATCACGCCTTTTCTCTTTGCAGGACTTCTTTTCATCGTTGCGGTCATCATGATCCTTGTATTCTGCCAGACTTTCCTGTCTGCCAAGTACCGTGTCGCAGTCGACTATAACGAGAAGAAGATCTTCCTCCGCTACAGATACAGCAAGATCGCCATTCCTTTCGAAAACTTTGACGGCCGCAAGGGCGCTCCCGACAAGGCTGAGCGTATGCTCGACAATGCATCCGGAAGCGCAAATGAATATCTCATCCTTGATGACGTTTTCGAGGATGCATGTTTCCAGACATCTGCAAAGGACCTGGCTTCCCGCGAGGATTTCGAGCAGCTTAAGGCTGACTGCTTTGCGATCGCAGAGGCTTACGGCGCAAGGAACAGCGAGGACAAGGTCAAGTTCTATTATGAGAAGGACGACAAGAAAGCTGAGTCTTCCTCTGAAGTAGGTGATATCGTTGATGCTGCCCTGAACGAAGCAAAGGACGTAAGTGAAGACAAGGTTGAAGAAGTTAAAGAAGCAGTTGAAGAAAAGGTTTCTGAAGTTGTTGAAGCCGTTAAGGAAACTGCAGAAGAAGCAGTCGAAAAGGCTGCCGACAAGGTTTCTGAAGACTGACAAACGCGATCCGCTTATTAAGTTCGGGAGATCCATATGAAGAGATTTGAAGGCTTCGAGCACGGGATTAATCTGGGGGGATGGCTTTCGCAGTGCGATTATTCCAAAGAGCGCTACGACAAGTTCATCACGGAAGAAGATATCAGGACCATTGCCTCATGGGGGCTTGACCATATAAGGCTTCCCATTGACTATAATCTTGTCGAGACCGAAGACGGCAGCTGCATCGAAGAAGGCTTTGCCTATATAGACAAGGCCGTTGAATGGTGTGACAAAGCAGGGCTTAATCTCATCATCGATCTTCATAAGACTTATGGTTATTCCTTTGATCACCTGGTAAATGAGGCCGGTTTTTTCGAAAACAGAGATTATCAGGAACGTTTCTTCCGCCTTTGGGAGACACTGGCAAAAAGATACGGCAACAGACCTTCATCCATTGCATTCGAACTTCTTAATGAAGTAACGAAGAAGGAATATTGTGAAACATGGAACAGTATTGCTTCGGAATGTGTTAAGAGGATCAGAATGACAGCCCCTGAAGTTAAGATTCTTCTTGGAGGCTATTACAATAACTGCATCGAAGCGATAGTCGATCTTGACATGCCTTACGATGAGAACATCGTATATAACTTCCATTTCTATGAACCCTTGATCTTTACCCATCAGGGTGCCTTCTGGGTGAAAGGAATGGATACTTCCTTCAGGATCGCGATCGATGCTCCTTATTCCGAATTGGACAGGTGTTCAAAAGAGCAGTTTGAACAGGCATCATTGTCTTTAGACGGCTTTGATCCTGATGCGAACCTATCGATGGAATACTTTGAAAAAAGCTTTTCTGAGGCAGTCAAGATCTGCGAAGAGAGGGGCACGGCCCTTTATTGCGGTGAGTACGGAGTTATAGAACAGGCTGATCCAAAAGAGATCCTTAAATGGTATCAGATGATCTCAGCTGCTTTCGATAAATACGGCATAGGACGCGCTTCCTGGACCTATAAGGAAATGGACTTCGGTCTTACCGACGGTTGTCTTGCATCGGTAAAGGATGAGATCGTCCGCCTTTTGTGATTGTAAAGTTCGTTTCGATTTGTGCTTTACAATTAAAACTCATATGAGTATAATCCGTCTTGTATCTAAGATATAAGGCGGTTTTTATATGTCGGGAAATGACGGGAAAAAGAATGGAAATAAAGCATTTAAAACATATGACCTTGTTCTTGAGGCGGTGTGCGCCGCGCTCATTACCATATGTTCCTGGATATCTCTGCAGCTTGGCGAGATCCCTTTTACATTGCAGACCATGGCGATATTCATCGTTCTCATGTCCATCGGAGGGAAGAGAGGCCTTGTATCGATACTGTGTTATCTGTTGCTTGGCGCAGTTGGTGCTCCCGTATTTGCAGGCTTCAAGGGAGGATTTGCCGTTCTGATAGGTCCGACAGGAGGTTTTCTTGTCGGATTCGTCGCTGTTGCTCTCGTATTCTGGTTATTGAAGGATAAGGTCTTTGGCCGCTTCATGACTACCTATTCGAAAAGACTTGTATTTAACATTATCATGGCGGTTATTTGTGAACTCGTATTGTATTTTGTCGGAGTCATATGGTTCATGACCGTATATACTCCTGAAAGCGGAAATGCGGGACTCCTTTCGGCCTTGTCTTTATGCTGTTTCCCTTATATCATTCCCGATCTTATCAAACTGGTTTTTGCATCTTTGATCTCATCGAAAATATATACTCTCGTAAAACGTTAAACCTTATAAATATCCTCCATAAATGGTAAAATATCCCTATAAATCCGGAAAGTGGATGGAAAGATGTTAGAGAAGATAAAAGGGATATTTGTTTTCGATAAGAAGAATATCATCAGGATCATAATAGCGGCTGTAATAGCTTTGGCCGACTTTATCCTGATAGCAAGGGTATATCCCGAAGCGGCAGCCGGCATAGTTCTTTTTTTTCTGCTGCTGATACCTTCTTTTGAAGTTCCGGGCAGGGGGAGATTTGTTCTGGACATTATTTTCCCGGTATATGCTGCTCTCTTCGGCCTGTATTATTTCCAGCTCGGCATATTCGTTGATTCTACTTTCATGAAGGCATTATTCTCATTTTGGGGTTTCCTCCTGGTTCAGAACAGGATGCTTTACGAGATACTGCTTATCATTTGCGCTTACTTCCTTTGCAGGCTTCTGTTCATGTCGCCGAAGCTGGCTGCGATAGTCTGTGAGATCCCGTTCCTTCTCTTGTCTATAGCGGATTATTTCGTTTATGTCTTCAGAGGACATGAACTGGTAGCATATGATTTCCTTTCGATCGGAACTGCAGCAAATGTCGCAGGAGCATATACATATAATCCCATGCAGCCTCTGGCATTCATGATATTGCCTTTTGTTTTATATTCGATGTTCTTCGTCCATCTTAAGATCGAAAAGCCCGTGATCAACAGGTTTATCAGGATCCCGGTATTCGCCTTGCTTACTGCTCTTTCCGCCTTCGGATCCTACTCCTTGGTTCATAGCTGGTTCGATCAGGGTCACCAGTACAGTGAGTGGGGATATAATCCTTCCTGTATCAACGGATACTACATTACTTTCGTAAAGTCTTTCGATGTATTCATAATCGAAGAGCCTGAAGGCTATTCCGTTGAAGCTCTGGATGCATCTTTATCAAAGATGGATCTCGGGACTGATCTTATCAACGGTCAGTCTGACGATACGGCCAACGTGATAGTGATACTAAGCGAATCCTATGCGGATCTGTCCTTATATGAAGACAAGACGGGCAAGATGAATGTTCCTGATCCCTATTGGAAGAGCCTTAAAGGCCAGCCGAATACGATCTCCGGAACGGCATTTGCTTCCGTTTTCGGCGGCAATACCTGCAATACGGAATATGAGGTCCTTACGGGCATGAGCATGGCCTTCGTTCCGGACGGTTCAGTTCCTTATCAGTCATATATCGCAGACAATAAGATATATTCTATGGCCCAGTTCCTTAAGGATCAGGGATATCATACCAAGGTGCTCCATCCTTACATTGCCGAGGGCTGGAACAGGACGAATGTTTATCCTCTCATGGGTTTTGATGACATGATGTTCATCGATGACATCGAATACGGAAATGAAGATATCGTTAACGGCAAGATCTCGGACAGCTGCACCTACCGTAACCTCATAAAGACTTTGGAAAACAAGAAGGAAGGGGAGAAGACTTTCACATTCGTAATAACGATACAAAATCACTCTCCTTACGATTCTCCTGACATAGAAGTCGATAAATATACCGATGCTCTGTCGGAGCATGACAATCTGAATGTCAATACATTTAACACCTTGATCTCGAGATCCGATAAAGCATTGAAAGAACTTACGGACTATCTGTCTCAATCTGACGAGAAGTATGTCGTTTTGATCTTCGGTGACCATCAGCCAAGTGTCGGACTCGATACTTCGGAAGACTACGGTGCTGCGGGGAGAGCCTGGCTCGTGCCCTATATGATCTGGGCAAACTACGATCTCGATAAAACTTCTGCGGGAGCAGCTAACTACGGCGGATCGGGATATACGAGCCTCAATTACCTTTCTCTTGATACATTGGAAGCCGCAGGGTTCGAGCTGAATCCCTACTTTAAGTTCCTTAAATGCATCCGCAAAGAGATACCTGTCATCAATGCCATCGGGTATTTTTCGAACAGGGAGAATAACATCATCGATAAGGGTTACTATCTTAACGATGAGGATAAGAAGATGATAAATCTCTATAACATGTTCGAATACAACATAGTATTCGATAAAGGAGATAACAGGATAATGAAGGGATACTATAACGAAAGCGGTAATTGAACCGTTTGAAAAGGAGACAGATAAATGGAATTAGCACAGAATATGGCGGCTGATGCAGGCGATGTTATTGTGTTGTCAAATGTATGCAAGCGATACGGAAAGAGTCAGATCCTCAAGGATGTGTCTTTTTCAGTTCCGAAAGGCTCGGTCTTCGGACTGGTAGGAAGAAACGGCGCAGGCAAGACTACGCTCATGAGGCTCATGACGGGCCTTCAGAAGTGTGATGAGGGCAAGATAGAACTTTCAGTCAGCGGCGATAAGATCGGCTCAGTCGGAGCGATCGTGGAACTTGCATCGATCTATACGAATATGTCCGCCCGCGACAACCTTGTCTTCCAGTATATAAACCTTGGCTATAAAGTCGATGAGACATTGGATGAGCTCCTGGCATTCGTGGGTCTTGCCGATACCGGCAAAAAGCATGCCGGAAAGTTCTCCCTGGGAATGCGTCAGCGTCTCGGGATCGCCATGGCTCTGGTAGGAAATCCCGAGCTTCTGGTATTGGATGAACCTGTTAACGGCCTGGATCCCCAGGGTATCCTCGAAGTCCGTAATCTCCTTCTCAGACTTTCCAGGGAGAAGGGGATAACCATTGTAATTTCCAGTCATATCCTGTCGGAGTTATCCAAACTTGCGACGCATTATGCTTTTATTGAGGCAGGAAGGGTAGTAAAACTGGCTACTGCCCATGACATAGAGAATGCGGGAAAGAAGTTTACTCTGGTTACCTGCAATGATCCTGAGGGAATGGTTCCTGTCCTTAAAGGTCTCGGCTTTGCGCCGGATGTCGTGGGACAGACCATGGTTCAGTTCGAGGGCGAAGCAAGGCTTACTGATATCGTCATGAAGGCCGTAGAAGCAGGGATAGAAGTAACGGATGTTTCCACTTCCGTAACGGATCTCGAAAGATATTTCGTTGGTCTTGTAGGAGGTGATTCAAATGTTTGATCTTATTAAGTTTGAATTCAAGAGGGTGATATCATCTCCCTTGATATACATAGTCCTGGGCTTGTCCCTGCTTGTCGGGGTCGTAAGCGGCGCATCGGGATTGTTCAATCAGAATTATGGTTTTCTCAGCATGGCGACGGGAGGATCCTTATATGTTTCCACCACCTGGACCGCGATCTCCGGATTCTATACCGTGTTCCCCATCATGGGCGCTTTATATGTAACCCTGTTTGTCGGTAATGACATGTCCTCAGGGTTCCTTCGCAACAAGCTCATTGCAGGGCATAAGAGGTCTCATATCTTTTTCTCTTATGTCATTACCCAAACGACAGTTGCTCTGGTCGAGCTTATCATCTATACGGCCGCTGCGCTTTTGACCATGCTTATAGGAAAGTGCAAGCTGGATTTTGACGGCGGCAGGATGATCGTAAGGTTTATCGTCCTGGCTTTCGCATATATCTCGATGATCTTTCTTTATACAGCATTCACTCTGTCAGTCAGAAGAAGAGCTTTGACGATCGTTTTCAGCACCGTTTTCGCGTTCTCACTTTCTACGGTAGGCTTGATCGCAACTTTCGGAAACTACTCCTTTTTCGAGTATTCAAAGTACGAGAAAGTTGCAACTGAAGCAAAACCTTTGCTCAAAACATGCCTTAAGGATATAGTGCCTGACAGCATTCCGTCCGGAGATTACGATGATGCTGAAGATATGTCTGAATATGGTCTGTACGGAATCTATTCCGTTGATGACATCGATAATGCATACGATAACGTTATAATTCCCTTGAAGCCCTTCTACTATACTGTCAGAGCGATCTATGTTGTCACTGACGCAGGGATCCCTTCGGATTACGGCAATTCCCTGATCGGCTCGGGTTACAATGATAAGCTCGTTACTTTCCTGGATACATATGTTAATTCCATGGATGGGATCCTTCAGAGCTTCGGATCTTTCGAAAACGTGTCATCCGAGATGTCTGATCTCAGGGCAGAGCTTAAGGAAGTAAATACAACGGTGGATTATACTGTCCTCAATACCATTTACCTGTGTAAGACATTTGTCTGGTCGGTCATATGGCTCGGAGGAGGATGTTTGATCTTCAGAAAGAAGAATATATTCTGATCACATGTCTTCGGTAGTGGCAGATCCTTCTGTTGCGCCCTTGAAGATCTCTTCCATGGTGTGCCAGCCCAATACTGCGCACTTTACGCGGGCGGGCATATGAGATATGTCTTCCAGGATACCTGCTTCTTCAAGGCGGTCTTTTTCTTCATCCGTGATCTTGCTCTTGATCATGCGGAGGAAGATATCTGCGAGTTCCAAAGCCTCTTCCTTGGGTCTGCCAATGATGAGATCGAGCATCATATCGCATGAAGCCTGGGATATGGCACAGCCGTCGCCTTCAAATGCTCCGTCCGTTATTATTCCGTCATCTACTTTAAGCGCCAGGATTATATCGTCGCCGCAGGAAGGATTAACGCCCTCCAGAGTGAAGTCAGGGTTTTCCAACTTCTTCTTGTGGAAAGGGCGGATGTTGTGTTCTGTAAGTATCTCGTTATAGAAAGTGTTATTCGGCATAACCCATTTTGCTCCTGATCCCGGCGACCGATCGAACGAAACGTTCTATCTCGTCTTCCGTGTTATAGAATGATATGCTCGCTCTGGTTGTCGACATTACGCCCAGGTGCTTCATGAGAGGCTGGGCGCAGTGGTGACCTGCGCGGACACAAACATTATCGGAGTCCATTATATACGCAATGTCGTGAGGATGCACGCCTTCTATAACAAAAGTAAGGATACCGTGGTGATCGGAGGCTTTGTTTGATCCGAGGATCTTAACATGGGGCAGTGAAGAGAGCTTTTCGAAAGCCAGGTACGTCAAATAGTCTTCGCGGCGGGATATCTCATCTATGCCGATGGCAGAAACATAATCAAGGGCGGCAGTAAGCCCTGCTGCGCCTTCAACATTAACGGTTCCTGCTTCAAACTTGTGGGGAACTTCAGTAAATGTTGCAGAATCTCTTGTGACGTAGTCGATCATCTCGCCGCCGCGGAGGAAGGGAGGCATAGTTTCAAGCAATTCCTTCTTTCCGTAAAGAGCGCCGATCCCCATGGGGGCATAGATCTTGTGACCCGAGAAGACCAGGAAATCGCAATCAATATCACTGACGTCAACTTTTATGTGGGGCACGCTCTGGGAAGCATCGACAAGGATACGCGAACCGTTATCGTGCGCGATCTTCGAAAATTCCTTTACCGGATTTAAGGTTCCCAGGACATTTGATATCTGGTTGATGGCGACGAACTTAACGTCGGGAGTTACGGCTTCCTTGAAAGCCTCGACGGTGATCTTTCCGTCTTCATCCGTATCGATGTATTTCAGCTTGCAGCCTTTGGCTGCGGATACTCTCTGCCAGGGAAGAAGATTGCTGTGATGTTCAGCGATGCTTATCAGGATCGAATCTCCTTCGCCTAAGTTTGCCATGGCATATGTTTCTGCAACCAGGTTTATGCTCTCGGTGGCATTGCGGGTAAAAACGATCTCTGAGGGATCTTTTGCATTGATGAATGAAGCGACCTTGGTCCTTGCGTTCTCATAAGCATCAGTAGCTGCAACGGACAGCTTGTAAAGACCTCTCATCGGGTTCGCATTGCTCGTTCTGTAATAGTCAGATATGGCATTGATGACGCATTCGGGCTTCTGAGTCGTCGCGGCATTATCAAGATAAGCGACTTCATCGTTTATCAGGGGAAAATCTTTACGGATCAGATCGATATCAATGGGCATAACATCATTCCTGTATGTATTTGGTCAGTTTAGCTGCAGTTTCTTCATCTCCGATAAGAGATGCAACACGGTTGATCCTGGCTGCAGCCATTATCCTGTCGATGTTTTCCCGGTCGATGCCTCTTGATTCAAGATAGAAGACAAGATCTTCATCGAGCTTACCTATCGTGGCGCCGTGGTTGCCTTCAACATCCTCTTCATCACAAAGGATTACCGGGATGGTCTTGTTGATCATTGTATCACCGATAAGAAGAACATTCTCATTCTCCGTTCCTTTGGCTTCGGCGCAGCCGTGCTTGAGATCTATCGTCCCACGGAAGGTCTTGGATGAACCGTCGTAAAGAACGCCGTCTATGGAAAGGAGACATTCTGAAGCCTTGCCCTTATGAGTTATAACATAATTCATGTCGAGCAGATTTCCGCTGTCAACGATATATCCGGTATCGCAAGTGAGGTTGGCTCTGTCTCCTTCAAGAACTGTCCTTACATCAGTGTAATTAGCCTTGGAGTCAACGAAGATCTGTATGAGGGATACGTCGGCATCTTCAGCGGCATTGCCGTTGATCCTGTTAACTGCTACTGCGTCCGAGGTCCTTACGATCTGAACGAATTTCAGCGAGGCTTTCGCTCCGACAGAATAGCTTGTCTCAACGAGACCTGTTCCTGTTGATGCAGAAGTTATATCTTCGATGACAAAAGCATAAGCGCCACCTTCAACTTCGATCGATATGTTGGTGTTGCTGTCGTTTTCGATGGCGATATCGAGACGGAGAGCATCTTTGTTTTCATCCGAAAAGTGATACTTGCGGCCGTCACCGTTATCCTCTGCTTTGACTGCTGCAGGAACTGTCTCGGAAGGGAGGAGTACCTTGTCAAATTCCATGTCATCGATAACGGCTTCATTTACTTCAAGTCTGCCCCAGGTTATGGCGGGCATCTGATTTATCTTCATTGTCATTCCCTCCTTAACCAATTACTCCGACCATCTCGAGACGGATCAGATTATTCATTTCGACTGCATATTCGAGAGGCAGTTCTTTGGATACGTTATCGGCAAATCCGGATACGATAAGTGCTTTTGCTTCTTCTTCGGACAGTCCGCGGGACATCAGGTAGAAAACCGTGTCGTCGCTTATCCTGCCGATAGTTGCTTCATGTCCTATGTCACAGTCTGCGCATCTGATATCCATGACCGGAATGGTATCCGAACGGGAGATGTTGTCTACCATGAGTGACTGACAGGAAACAGCAGATTTTGCCCCCTTTGCTTTTTCCGTAACCACAACGCTTGATCTGAAGGTGTTAATGCCTCCGTCTTTTGATATGGAACGGGTGTTGACATAAGAAGTCGTATCGGGGGCATTCATGAGGACTTTACAGCCTGTATCAAGATCCTGATCCTTGCCGGCAAATGTGACGCCGGTGAATTCGGACTTGGCACCCTTGCCGTTCAGGATGCTCATGGGGTAGAGGTAGGATACGTGGGATCCGAAAGAGCCTGATACCCATTCTATAGTGCCGCCTTCTTCAACGATGGCTCTCTTGGTGTTGAGGTTGTACATGTTCTTGGACCAGTTTTCGATAGTTGAATATCTGATCTTGGCATTCTTGCCGACGAAGAGTTCAACTGCGCCTGCGTGAAGATTAGCGATGTTGTATTTAGGTGCGGAACAACCCTCGATAAAGTGAAGATAAGCGCCTTCGTCAACGATTATGAGAGTATGTTCGAACTGTCCTGCACCCGGTGCATTAAGTCTGAAATAGGACTGCAGAGGGATCTCGACTGAAACTCCCTTGGGGACATATACGAAGGAACCGCCCGACCATACGGCACCGTGGAGAGCCGCAAATTTGTGATCGGTAGGGGGGATGAGCTTCATGAAGTGCTCGCGGATCATGTCTGCATAAGGTCCGTGAAGAGCGCTCTCGATATCAGTGTAGATAACGCCCTGTGCGGCAACATCTTCTCTAATGTTATGGTATACGAGCTCGGAATCGTACTGTGCACCTACGCCTGCCAGTGATTCACGCTCTGCCTGGGGGATGCCCAGACGCTCAAATGTTTCCTTGATCTCTTCGGGTACTTCATCCCAGTCTGCGTGCATCTTGGTGTTGGGGCGGACATAGGTTACTATGTTGTCCATGTTAAGTCCTTCGATAGAAGGACCTGCCTTGGTCATGGGAATGCGGTTGAATATTTCCAAAGACTTAAGACGGAATTCCTTCATCCATTCGGGATCGCCCTTTTCCTCGGATATCTGCATTACGATCTCCGGAGTCAGACCCGAATCGACTTTGTAAAAGTCATCCTCGTCGAAACGGAAGTCGTAAATGCTCCTGTTTATATCATCTACATGCGTTTTTTCTTTCATTAGATATGCTTTCCTTCTACATCATTTGTTGATGAACTGATCAAATCCCTTATCGTTGACATTGTCGATAAGGCTGCGGTCGCCTTCTGCAACGATCTTTCCGTCTGCCAGGATATGGGTCTTGTCAACGGTCATGCCGTCTAGGATCCTTGTGATGTGGGTGATTATGATAAGAGATCCGCCAACAGTGTTGCGGTATTGCTCAATGCCCTTTGAAACGGTTCTGACAGAATCGATATCAAGACCCGAATCAGTCTCGTCCAATATTGCAAGTTCGGGCTTTAACATCAAAAGCTGCAGTATCTCGGCTTTTTTCTTTTCGCCGCCGGAGAAGCCGACATTAAGGTCTCTTTCGGCATAGGAAGGATCCATGCCCAAAAGCTCCATTGTAGCTTCAAGTTCTTTCTTGAATGTCCAGATGCGGATGCGTTCGCCGGTCTTTTGTTCAAGACAGGTCCTGATGAAGTTGGAAAGGGTGATGCCCGGTACTTCCACAGGATTCTGGAAAGAAAGGTATATGCCGGCCTTGGCACGTTTGTCGGGAGAAAGATCTGTTATATCTTCACCGTTAAATCTGATCGTTCCGTCAGTTATCTCAAACTTGGGTGCGCCTGCAATGGCGTTGCCGAGAGTGGATTTGCCTGCACCGTTGGGCCCCATGATGACGTGGATCTCGCCTGCGTCTACAGATAAGTCTATCCCGTGCAGAATTTCTTTATCGGCCACGTTGACTTTAAGTCCCGTGACTTCAAGCATTTTTTTATCGCTCATAATGGAATTACTCCTTCTATCGATCTAAAGCAGTTCTAATAATACACGTTGCGCTTTTACAGTCAAGGGGAAAACGACATATATCGAAAACTTTTTTCGAAAATAACTATTTTTTCGACTTCATATGATACACTTTTACAAGCAAATGAAAATCATATCGGACATAAGGGAGGACGGATTATGAATTGCCCGGAGATATTTAAGGATAAGAAACTGAATGTAATCGTAGGCGCATACGGGAGCGGCAAATCCGAGATCTCGGTCAATGCGGCTTTCGCAATGAGGCAGGCTTTTCCAGAACCCGAGAAGATACTGCTTGCCGACATGGACATCGTAAATCCTTTTTACCGGTCTGCTGATGCGGCAAGCATATTGGAGGAGAAGGGGATAAAGGTGGTAGCTCCCGCTTATGCGAGATCCAACGTTGATTCGCCTATACTTACGGGTGAAATGTATATTGTTTTCGATGATCCGGCTTACAGAGGCGTATTCGATATAGGAGGAGAGGACATGGGCGCGGTAGTTCTGGGATCCTTAAAGTCCCGTATGGAAACCATACCTTATCAGGTCCTCATGGCCGTAAATACGCTGAGACCATTTACATCGGATCCGGCTCAGATCGCTGAGATGACCGTTGAGCTTTCAGCAGCATCAGGACTTTCGATCGCAGGCTATATCAACAACACCAATCTTCTTGATGAAACCGACCCGGAAATGCTTGAAGAAGGTGAGGCAATGATCCTGGAGGCTTCCAAACTTACCGGCGTTCCGCTTGTCCTTACGACCGTGATGGGCCATGTTGAAGGTCTTAAGTCACAAAGTGAGATTTTCGAGATGGACAAGAGGATTTTCTACGATTATTGATACAAACCATTTGAAAATATGGTACTATTATATCGGTCGCTAAGCGGCCGGATAAACTTTCTAGGGAGGAAAAGATATGGGATTAATCAGTTTGGTTAAGAACGTAGCTGGTGTTATCGGTTCTTCAGTTTCTTCTGAGTTCGCAGATCAATACCAGGAAGTGTTCACATGCGACTCGCTCGGTGACAAGGTATTGCTCCGTAAAGGCGCGGCTCGCAATGAGAAGGGAAGGAATAAGGGAAGTACTGATGTAATTACACAGGGTTCCATTATCTTTGTTCCTGAAGGTATGGCAGTTTTACTCGTTGACGGTGGTCAGGTAATCGACTTCACTGATCAGGCAGGTTACTATCGTTGGGATTCCTCAACATCACCTTCTGTATTGAGTGACAAGCATTTCGGCACAAACCTCGTAAAGTCCATTTCTGATACATGGGATCGTATGAGGGCAGCTGGTGAGATCACAAAGCAGCAGAGGATCTACTTTGTTAACTTGCTCGAGATGAGGGACAACAACTTCGGTACGGCAACACCTTTGCCTTATCCGGATCCTGAATACCGTAACATCTATGTAAGGATCAACGGTACATTCTCTTTCGTAGTAGAGAATCCTGTCCAGTTCTTCAAGTTCGTTACAGGTAATGTTGCCGGTGATTACACAGTAGAGATGCTCATGGGTACGCCCGCGAGCCCGAAGCAGCCCCGTCAGGAGTTCCTCGATCATATGACCGAAGTTCTCAACAGATGCGGAAGCGAAGACCGTATCCTGTTCTCCACGCTGCCTTCCAAGCAGTCTCAGCTCCGTAAGTACATGGCTGAGTGCCTCGACGAAGACTGGCTCCAGAACAGAGGTATCATCGTTCAGAACGTTGCTATCAACGCCATCACACCTGATGACAAGTCTCGTGAGAGAATCGAGCAGGTCGACCAGGCAAAGATGTTCGGTTCCGATCCTTCAGCTCTTGCAGCTCAGCAGGTCCTCGGAACAACGCAGGCTATGAATACTGCAGCAGCCAATGCAAATGGCGCCGTAAACGGCTTCATGGGCATGGGTATGGTTGGCGGAATGCAGGGAGTTCAGGGCGGCAACCAGGCAGCCTTCAACTTCTTAGGCCAGCAGCAACAGCAGCAGGCAGCCGCAGCAGCAGCTCCCGTTGCAGGCGCAGCAGTAGTTGCAGGCGCAGCTCCGGCAGGTTGGACATGCGAGTGCGGTCAGACCGGTAACACCGGCAAGTTCTGCTCTGAGTGCGGCAAGCCTCAGCCGGCACCGGCTCCTGCAGCAGCAGGTTGGGATTGTGAGTGCGGCCAGAAGGGCAACACAGGCAAGTTCTGCTCCGAGTGCGGCAAGCCTCAGCCCGCAGCAGCTCCCGCAGCATGCCCTAAGTGCGGATATACTCCCGCTGACGGCAAGCTCGGCAAGTTCTGCCCTGAGTGCGGCGAGAAGATCGAATAATCAGATTCTGATCAACTATCAGGGGTTGCCTTTCACAAGGCAACCCCTTTTTTATTCCGATCGGGAAATGCGGGGCAACAGTCCTTTCCAAAATGCCTGTAATGCCTGAAAACATTTATTTATATTATTATTACTTGCTTGTAATCAAGGCAAATTTGTATTATATTTTTTAGTATCTACTACTATGTGCAAACGGAGGATTGTAGAGGTATGGATATCAACGAGATCAAAGCAAAGGGACCGTTTTTCGGTGGTTGGAACATAAATTCCGCGATCGGTACAGGCTCATGCGGTACCGTATATGAGATTTCCAATGCCATGTCTGCCGGAAAGGCAGCCATGAAGGTGATCCACACTAAGGATTCTTCCACAGCTGATAAAGTTGTAGAAGTTATCGGCAAGTACGATATCCTCAAGGGAAATGAAAACATTTTCCTTGATCATGAGATTTCAAGGATAGATAACTCTGACGGATCAGCCGATGTGCTCGTCAAGATGCCTTTCAGGCAGACTTTGGCCGTATATGCGCAGGGCCGTGAACTTGACAGGGATGAGGTAGCCAAGCTGGGCGTTGACATTTCATCTGCTCTTGAATTCTGCGAATATAAGAACATCAAGCACGGAGCGCTCAAGCCTGCGAATATCTTCCTTAACGATAACGGTTCGTTTGCACTGGGTGATTTCGGAACGATCGATATAGCAAAACTCATCGAATCTTCGGGTGCTCCCGACAGAATGGATTATTGCTCGCCCGAGGTCGGACGTGAATCCTCTTTTGACAATACGGCTGATCTCTATGCACTCGGAATGGTTCTCTATATCCAGCTCAACGGTAAGAGAGGTCCGTTCCTTCCTCCGGATCCCGAGGACTTTACGGCAGATGATCTTAAAGAAGCTCTTGACAAGAGGATGGCAGGTGAAGCCTTTAATCCTCCTTCAAAGGGCGGCTTAAGATTTAATGCCATCATCAATAATGCATGCAATGCTGATCCCGACAAGAGATATTTCTCTGCGGCTAAGATGAAGGTTGATCTTAAGAAACTCCTGCCTGACGGAGGTCAGACAGTTGCCGCGGCAGGTATAGCTGCAGGAGCTGCAGCCGCTGCAGCAAATTCACCGTTCAAACCTGCATCGTCAGCTTTTAAACCTGCTGAGAAGTCTCCGTTTAAGCCTGCTGCGACAAGACCCGCAGCAGCTGCTGCAGATAACTCGAATTCATTGTTTAAGCCTTTGGGAAATGCTGCAAACAAGTCCGCCGGAGAGACAAATTCACCTTTCAAGCCTTTGTCATCTTCTGCTGCAGCATCTAAGCCTGCCGATAATTCGAATTCGCCTTTCAAGCCTTTGGCTTCTGCTGAAACTGCAAAGCCGGCTGATAATGCAAACTCTCCGTTCAAACCTTTCGCATCGGCAAACGGCAAGGCTGCTGATAATTCGAATTCGCCTTTCAAGCCTTTTGCTTCTTCCGATACGGCAAAGCCGGCTGATAATGCTAACTCTCCGTTTAAGCCATTAGCATCTGCTTCCGGCAATTCGGACAATTCGAATTCTCCCTTTAAACCCTTGGGTAATGCCGCTGCATCAAAGGCTTCCGACAGTTCAAATTCACCTTTCAAGCCTTTGGGGGCTGCAGCTGACAATAAAGCGGCCGACAACTCAAATTCTCCTTTCAAGCCTCTGGCAAAGACGGAGACAAAAGCGGCTGCTCCCGCTGAAAACTCTCCGTTTAAGCCTCTCGGTAAGACTGAGACAAAGGCAGCGCCCGCTGCATCCGTTCCCGCAGATAATTCTCCTTTTAAACCGCTTGCAAAGCAGGAGAACAAAGCCGGAGACAATGCCGATTCTCCTTTCAAGCCTTCAGGCAGACCTGCAGCATCTGCATCAGATACCAAACCTGCAGACAATGCAAATTCACCTTTTAAACCCTTGGCTAATGCTAATGCTGCCAAGACTCCTGCAAAGGAAACAGGCAGACCTGCGGCAGCTGCAACCAGACCCGTAGCCGGGGCTAAGCCAGCTGCTCTTTCCAACAAACCGGTTACACCGAAGGCTACAGGAACAGCAGGAAAGCCGGCTCAGTCTGTTGCCATGCTGAAGGCCGAGCAGGCAAAAGAAGATGCGAAGAAAGCTGCTGAAGAGAAGGTCGGAACATCCGCTATGGCTGCAAGGCTTGCCAGGACTGAGAATAAAACTGCCGATAAGAAACCTGCTGACAAGAAGGAAGCCGCGGCTTCCGCATCTGCAATGGCATCAAGGCTTGCCAAGACCGAAAGTAAAGACTCTAAGCCTGCTGATAAGAAAGAAGCACCGGCTGCCGTTAATTCTGCATTTGTTCCTAAGAATTCAAAGCCTGAAACCGGTAAAGCCACTCTTGCGAAGGATACGAAGCCGGCCGATAACGCCAATTCTCCTTTCAAACCTGCAAGCGCTGCAAAAGACAAGCCTGCTGTTGACACAACTGCTTCCGGATCTCCTTTCAGACCCGCTGCCAGCGGTGCGGATTCTAAGGTTAATTCAACGGCTTGGGCAAGAAGCGGCGGAACTTCCTCATCCGTTGCATCCCAGAGAGGCAGTAATGACAAATTGTCTGAAGGCTTCCTGCTCAGCAGCGACCAGTATAAGGAAGAGAACAAGCTTCTGTCTTTCGTTAAATCCAAGACAGGCAAGATCGTAATCGGTGTACTTGCCATTGCTCTTGTAATATTGATCTTTACTTTGATCAATAATTCCGGTAAGAATACTGCTCCTGTTGAGTCTTCTGACACTACGACTACAACAACGGAAGCAACGACTACCACAGCGACTGAAGAATCCACTACGACCGAATCAGAGGAAGTTACCACAACTACAACGGAGGAACCGACTACGACAACGGAGGATGAAACAACGACTACGACTTCTACCGAAGAGGCGACGACCACGACTAAGGCAACCACCAAGGCTACCACAACGGCTCGTCACACAACGAGAAGAACGACAAGACATACCACCAGATCCACTACAAGGTCCACAACAAGGTCGACTACAAGGTCAACGACTCAGGGCACTACAAAGGGCACGACCAAGGATACGACCAAGGATACGACGACCAAGGGCACCACATTCGGTGGCGATTATTAATCCATAATCAATGGGAAAGGGCTTCGGCCCTTTCCTTGATTAAATACAGGTAAAGGCAAATGGAGGTTTTTTGTGGCTAAAGGTAAAGTTAGTTTTAACGAAGACCTGTGTAAAGGATGCGGACTTTGTGTCGCAGCCTGCCCTCAGAAGATTCTCGAACTCGACAAGTCGAGGCTGAACAGCAAGGGATATCATCCCGCATCGAGCATTGATCCCGATAAGTGTGTCGGATGTGCTTTCTGTGCGGTACAGTGCCCTGATTCGGTCATTACTGTTGAGAGAGATTGACGGAGGGTGAAGATGGCACAGAAAAGAGTATTGATGAAGGGCAATGAGGTAATTGCCGAAGCGGCTATAAGGGCCGGATGCAGAAATTATTTCGGATATCCCATTACACCGCAGACGGAAGTTATGCATTATATGGCCAAGAAGATGGTCCAGATAGGCGGTAACTTCGTTCAGGCTGAGAGTGAGCTCGCAGCGATTAATATGGTTTACGGCTGCGCTGCAGCAGGATTCCGTGTTATGACATCTTCGTCATCACCGGGAATCTCGCTGAAGCAAGAAGGCATCTCCTATATTGCAGGTGCCGAGCTTCCCGCTGTAGTGGTCAACATCGTAAGAGGCGGTCCGGGTCTTGGCGGGATCCTCCCTGCACAGGGCGACTATTTCCAGGCAACAAAGGGCGGCGGCCACGGTGACTACCGCAATATCGTCATCGCTCCCGCTTCCGTTCAGGAATTATATGAGCTGACAGTTGAGGCTTTCAATCTTGCTGACAAGTACAGGAACCTTGTTATGATCATGGGTGACGGTACTCTTGGTCAGATGATGGAGCCGGTTGCTTTCCGTGACGAAGAGCCCATAGTTGACGTTAAGAAGCCTTGGGCTGCTTGCGGAAGATGCAAGACCGAAGACGGTTCTATCCGTCCTCACAACACGGTAACTTCCATCTATATCGATCCTGATACTCTTGAATACAAGAATCGTGAGCTTCAGGAGAAGTATAAGGTTATCGAAGAGAATGAGCAGAGATGGGAGGCTGTAAACATCGAAGATGCGGAGGTCATCATCACCGCGTTCTCTACATGTTCCAGAATCTCAAGAAACGTTATCAGACAGGCTGCAGAGATGGGAATCAAGGTCGGCATGATCAGACCTATCACTCTCTGGCCTTTCCCCAAGAAGGCTTTCGCTGAGGTTGCAGCTCAGTCTTCAGTCAAGGCTTTCCTTGATGTTGAGCTTAACGCAGGTCAGATGATCGAAGATGTCCGTCTTGCCGTTAACGGTACAAAACCCGTTTATTTCCACGGAAGGATGGGTGGTAATCTGCCTACACAGAAAGAGATCCTCGATAAGATCGTAAGGATCCATAACGGAGAAACAGTGGAAGGAGGTATAGTCTGATGGCTGTAGTATTCAAACCGACAGAAGGTCTGACAGATAAGCCCTTCCATTATTGTCCCGGATGCTGTCACGGCATTATCCACAGGATCATAGCCGAGTCGATGGTCGAGATGGATCTTTTGAATTCCGCTGTTGAAGTTGCGTCAGTAGGTTGTACATATAACTCCTACGAGTATTTCAACTGTGATGCTGTTCAGGCGGCTCACGGAAGAGCACCTGCAGTAGCAACGGGTATCAAGCGTAATCTTAAGGATCAGACAGTCTTCACATATCAGGGAGACGGTGACCTTGCATCTATCGGTACTGCCGAGATCATTCACGCGGCAGCAAGAGGGGAGAAGATCACGGTCTTCTTCGTAAACAATGCGGTTTACGGTATGACTTCCGGACAGATGGCTCCTACAACATTGCTTGGCCAGGTTACGACAACATCACCTTTCGGACGTGATGCTTCTTACCAGGGCTATCCCATCAACGTAAGTGAGCTTATCGCAAACCTTACGGGTGCTGTCTATGTTGAGCGTGTCTGCTTAACTGATTACAAGAACATCATGAACGCAAAGCGTGCCGTTCAGAAGGCATTCAATGTTCAGAAGAACAATCTGGGATTCTCTTTCGTTGAGTTCCTTTCAACATGTCCTACCAACTGGGGTAAGGAACCTGTTGCAGCTCTTGACTGGCTCAAGGAGAAGATGATCCCTCAGTATCCTCTGGGATGCTTCAAGGGCGCTGATCTTAAGTTCGATCCTGAAGGAAAGCTCATTGCAGGTGAAGTTCACGCAGGTGAGAAGGAGGTAAGGGCATGATAGATTTTTCTGTAATCCTTGCCGGCTTCGGAGGACAGGGCATCCTGTCTGCAGGTAAGATGGCAGCAGAGGCTGCACTCTATGAAGGAAAAGAAGTATCCTGGTTCCCGTCATACGGACCTGAGATGCGCGGCGGCACGGCAAACTGTTCCGTTGTCATTTCCGATGAGCCCATCGGATCTCCCGTTGTTAATGATGCAGATGTTGTCATCTGCCTCAATCAGCCTTCCATGGAGAAGTTCGAGAAGCAGTTAAAGCCCGGCGGACTCTTGATAATCGACTCTTCGCTCATCAAGATCCAGCCTACGCGCGATGACATTAAGTTCGTGGCAATGAATGCTTCCGACATCGCATCCGAACTGGGCGCAATGACATATGCTCCGATCTCCATGATCGGCTGCATGGCTGAAGCAACAGGCTGCATCAAGCGCGAATCTTTCGAAAAGTCTCTTTATGAGATCCTTCCGGAAAGACGTCATCACATGATTCCCAACAACCTGGCTGCCTGGGATAAGGGCGCCGAGTTTGCTAAGTGATGACCAACAGTTCAAATGATCTTTGCAAGAGCCTGCCCCGGAGACTTGGAGTCTCCGGGCCGGCTCTTTTTAAGTATGCGGCTCTTTTGCTGATCCTTATTGCAGGCTTTATTGCTTATGTTGTGCCTGCAACACACTCGTCTTTATGGTTCGACGAGGTTATCGAGTATTACTATTCCAAGTATATGACAGGTTATGTCCCCGGCGGCTACGGCACATCCGATATGTACGAGAGGATCTGCTTTACATTCCAGCCGCCGCTTTACAATATTCTAATGTATCTGTGGCTTAAGATATACGATTCAGAGTTCTGGTTCCGTCTTGCCGGGATCCTTACGATTCTGATTGGTTCGGTTGCTATCTTTGCTGCAGTGGATGAGAAGACTGAGTCGGGCCTTTGGGCTAATATCGCTGCCGCACTTTATCTCTTTACTCCTGCTGTAACTTTCTATGGTCTTGAGTGCGGTGAATATAACCTTATGATGTGCTTTATGTCGTGGGCTATATGTTTCTTCATCAAGTCAGTGAACAAGCCTTCTTTTAAGAACATGGCACTTTTCTTTGTGTTCAGTTCCCTGGCTGTGCTGAGCCAGTATGGAGCTGCATTCTGCGTCATGGGAATGTATTTATCTCTCCTGATCAAAGTGTTAAGAAGCAAGAAAAGGAAACTCATTTTGACGGCTATAATTCTGACTGCTGCCACGGCTGTTCTTGTTGTCTTGCCCTTGCTAATCTTTTTCGTTATCCCGCAGATGAACAGTATGGGTAATATCACTGTTTCGCACATCCCTTCGTTTGTCTTTAATCCCATAGTCGATTATGTTGACGGTATTGCCGTATGTGCGGAATTTATCTTCTATAACAGCATGGATAATATGCTGCTTAAAGCTTTGGTGACCGTTTTCGTAACGGTAGCAACTATATCGATGGTGATAGCAGTCGTGCAGGAGAAACGCAAGGCTTTCTATCTTGCGTTCAGCCTCTTCATTATGTATTCAATGTATTATGCAGCGGTCATAACAAACTTTTACGGCTATTACTGGTGGTCGGATACCACGGGCGGCCTTAACTTCGGTAAACGTTATTGCGTGTTCATGGTTCCGATCCTTATAGTTGCGGCTGTTACAGCACTTCATACAGTATCAAAGAAGACCTTCGAAAAGAAAGCGGTCTCGATGACAGCGTCAGTCCTGTCGATGATATGTTTTGCGTGCCTTATCGTTGCAGGTTTTACAAACCTCGATATTATCAGGTGGGAGAAGAGCAACCTCAGGGAAGCCGCAGATGCCTGGTATGACGCTAAAGCATACGAAAGCACGACCTACCTTTTCAGGGATCCAATCTATTATGAGGAAGCGATCTGTTATTACATCGAAAAGCACGACGGCTTCAAAGAAGACATGATGGACCGTGTCATGACATGCGCTGTTACCGGTGATATAGCTTATGAAGACTATTATACGAACTATATCAAAGGTGATGAGTTCTATTTCGTCGCAAGAGAGTATTGTCTGGAAACTTCTGTGGCAACTCTTAAGAGCAAGGGATATGACGTGTCGGTCGTGTTTAAAGATGATTCCGAAGACTTCCATGTAGCGCAGAATTATATTGTTTTGCATGCAGTAAAGGGCAGAGTATAGCTTTTCTCTGATAACCATTGATAGTTCTCATAGTAAGTTGTTTGACTGTGAAATATGCACAAAAACTTTTGGGTAAAAATGAAAGTTTTTGTATTTTTGGTTGGTAAATCCTATAAATTAATATATAATAACCGTGTGGGGATATATCCTCTCAATTATGCGTTATATGCGCCAGATCAATGGTAAAGGAGATTCGTGATGGATCAAGCTTATCTGTTTAACAAAGGCGAGAATTACATGGCATATAATTTTCTCGGTGCCCATCCTTTCGAGAATGGGGAGGGAAAGAAAGGGTATATGTTCCGTGTCTGGGCGCCTAAAGCCAAATCTGTCAGTGTTATCGGTGACTTCAATGAATGGGATGCCGATGCTGATCAGATGTTTATGCTGGGAAATACCGGTATCTGGGAGAAGATAGTATACGGTGCCGAGCAATGGGACCGATATAAATACAGAGTCATTGGTGCGGATAACAGGATCTATGAGAAAGGTGATCCTTTCGCAAGGCATTTTGAAACAAGACCCAATAATGCCAGCATTCTCTATGATCCCAATGACTATATCTGGGGTGATGATTATTACATAGAGCATGCAACCGATGCTCTTGAACCCAAGCCGATCAATATTTATGAGCTCCATTTGGGAAGCTGGAGAAAGCACCCCGACGGCAATTTCATGTCTTACAGGGAACTTGCTCTGGATCTTGCAGATTACTGCAATAAGATGAACTATACCCACGTTGAACTTATGCCGGTCCTGGAGCACCCTCTTGATGCTTCCTGGGGTTACCAGGTAACGGGCTATTATGCCGTTACCAGCAGATTCGGAACTCCCGCCGATTTCAAGTTCATGGTGGATATCCTTCACCAGAACGGCATCGGAGTCCTTTTGGACTGGGTTCCCGCACACTTCCCGAAGAATCTCGAAGGCCTTGTCCGCTTTGACGGAACGCCTTGTTATGAATATTCGGATCCGAGGATCGGCGAGCACAGGGAGTGGGGGACATACGTTTTCGATTATTCGAAAAACGAAGTCCTCTCGTTCCTTATTTCAAATGCGATATTCTGGCTTGAAGAATACCATATAGACGGTCTGCGCGTTGATGCCGTATCGAGCATGCTCTACAGGGATTACGGAAGAACGCAGTACATCCCGAACAAGTACGGCGGAAACGAGAATCTTGAGGCGATAGAATTCTTCAAGAGACTTAATTCCATCGTAAGAAGAGAATATCCGAGAGTAATGATGATCGCCGAGGAATCCACGGCTTGGCCGAAGGTCTCACGTCCCGTGGAAGACGGCGGTCTGGGCTTTACCCATAAATGGAACATGGGCTGGATGCATGACACACTGGATTATTTCTCGACCGATTCCTATGCGAGAGGCTGGCATCACGACCAGTTCTGCTTCTCCATGATGTATGCGGAATATGAAAATTACATCCTGAGCCTTTCCCATGATGAAGTCGTTCACGGTAAATATTCCATGATCGACAAGATGCCCGGTGACATTTGGAGGAAGTTTGCTTCCCTCAGAACGCTTTATCTTTATCAGATGAGTCATCCTGGCGCAAAATTGAATTTCATGGGATCGGAATTCGGCCAGTTCATCGAGTGGCGCTACTACGAAGAGCTCGAATGGTTCCTTCTTGACTATGAATCTCACAGGCTCCTGCAGAATTTCTGTTCCGAACTCAACAAATTCTATAAGGAACATCCCCAGCTCTGGATCAATGATTATAAGATCTGGGAAGGCTTTGAGTGGATCGATGCGACGGACACAAAGAACAATGTCTTCATCTATGCCCGCAAGTCAGCCAAGCCTGAAGAGAATGACATCTATGTTGCTCTCAACATGGTTCCTCAGCCTCTTGAGGAATATAAGATCCCCGTTTATAAAGCCGGAACATACAGGATCGTCATGAATACGGATGACATGGTCCACGGCGGATCGGGTTATCCCACGGGAACAGATGCAAGGGGCTGCGTTGTCGCTTCCGATAAACCTTATAACGGCAAGCCTTACCACATTACGGTCAATCTTCCTCCTCTTGCGGGAATCTACTTCATGAAGGTGGATGAACCTAAGCAGAAGAAAGCGGCTGCTAAGAAGCCGCAGGCAAAGAAGACTGTTGCGAAGAAGGCTCCTGCCAAGAAGCCTGCTGCGAAGAAGACAGCGGATAAAAAAGCAAAGAAAACGAAATAACAATATAGACAGCGGAGGTAATTTAGTATGGCAAAAGCTGATGTAGTTGCGATGATACTTGCCGGAGGACAGGGCTCGAGGCTCGGTGTTCTTACGAAGAAGATCGCAAAACCGGCGGTTCCGTTCGGAAGCCGTTACAGGATCATTGATTTCCCTTTGAGCAATTGTGTTAATTCCGGGATCGAGATCGTAGGCGTGCTTTCCCAATATCAGCCGCTTGCACTTAATACATACGTCGGAAACGGTCACCCATGGGACCTTGACCGTAACAACGCGGGTGCTTACATCCTGCCTCCTTTCCAGAGAAACGGAAGTTCGGACTGGTACAAGGGAACTGCGAATGCCATCTATCAGAACAGGGATTTTCTTGATGACTATAATCCCAAATACGTCGTCATCCTTTCCGGTGACCATATCTATAAGATGGATTATTCGGCAATGCTTAAAGCCCATATCGAAAAGGGCGCCGATGCTACGATCGCAGTTTATGAGGTGCCTTGGGAGGAAGCTCCGAGATTCGGAATCCTTAATACCAAGGATGATGACACGATCGAGGAATTCGTCGAAAAGCCTGCAGAACCCAAGAGCAATCTGGCTTCGATGGGCGTATATATTTTCACTTGGAATGTTTTGAGAGAAGCACTTATCGCCGATGAAGCAGATCCCGATTCCAATAACGATTTCGGAAAGAACATCGTCCCGATGCTCCTGAACGAAGGCAAGAAACTCTGCGCTTACAGATTTTCGGGATACTGGAAAGATGTCGGAACGATCTCTTCTTTGTGGGAGACCAACATGGATATCCTGGATAAGCCTGAAGAGATCAATCTCGTTGACAGATCATGGAAGATCTTTTCGAGAAACCCTGTCAAGCCTTCACATTTCATAGGGCAGGGGGCAAGGGTCAAAGATTCCGCTCTGACAGACGGATGCCGTATTTACGGTGATGTCGAGCACTCCGTTCTTTCCAACTCAGTAATAGTCGAGAGGGGCGCCGTTGTTAAGGACTGCGTGCTCCTTCCGGGTGTCGTTGTTAAAGAGGGCGCCCATATCGAGCGCTGCATCGTTGACTTCGGAACGATAATCGGAAAAGACTGCAAAGCGGGTTCTTTTGTTGACGGTGAAGGCCCCTATACCAATAAGAAATTGTGCTCGGAAGGCATCTGCGTTTTCGAAAGAGGACTTAAGATCAAGGACGGAGCAGTCATTCCCGCAAACAGCATGGTCGATGTGGATATCGAGGTTCCTGAAGATCAGGCGATCATCGAATCGACATTCAGAGTATAAGGAGGAGATGAAGAATGTTTAATAATGCAATGGGTCTTATCCTGGCGGATAACAAGAAGATATCATTAGGCGAACTTTCCAATCCCCGAGCCTTGTCGGCTATGCCTTTCGCGGGAAGATACAGGATCATTGACTTCATCCTTTCGGATATGGTCAATTCCGGCATAAAGAACGTAGGCGTTCTGACATATAACAAGTATAAGTCGCTCATGGACCACCTGGGCACGGGATCCGCATGGTCACTCGACAGAAAGAATGACGGTCTTCATATCCTGCCGCCTTACGTTAATTCCGAGGCGACTGCTATCGCATCAGATGAGGAACTTACGGGTGTCATTGATTTCTTGAGACAGTCAAGGACAAAGTATGTTATCGTCTCAGCTTGTAATGTAGTTCTTAATACGACATTTGATGAGTTTATAAAATCCCATGAGGATGTCGGAGCAGACATTTCCGTAATGTATAACCGTGACGGAACGAAATACGGAAGCCCTTCATATATCCTTGAAACTGACGCTGACGGATTTGTAAAGGACATGCTCTACAATCCTCCCAAGCCCGCATCTTCCAAGAGTTCTCTCGGGATCCTCTGTCTCAGAAGGGATCTTCTGATCGATATACTTGCAAAACAGATGGCTCACGGAGTTACTCATTTCGGTATCCATTCGATCGTCAAGATGTACGATGAGCTTAAGGTTCACGGATTTGAGTATTCGGGTATCGCCCTCAGGATCAACAGCGTTCAGGCGTATTTCAATGCTTCCATGACGCTTCTTGAGGATTCCGTCATGATCGATCTTTTCTCATCGGGACAGCCGATCTATACCAAGGTCAAGGACGAGGCGCCGACACTGTACTTTGACAATGCCGACGTTTCCTCGAGTATCATATCAGACGGTTGCCGCATCTACGGCAAAGTGGAAGATTCAGTAATCTTCAGAAGTGTTACGGTCGCAAAGAATACGACGCTGAAGAATTGTATCGTAATGCAGGATGCTCACATTTCCGAAAATTGTAATCTCGAAAATGTCATCCTGGACAAGAATGCGTTCGTAAGACCGGGTGTAAGACTTGTCGGTCATCCGGAATATCCGATCGTAATCGGAAAGGGAGCAGGTATCTGATAATGGAAAACAAGATCAAAGTCTTAATGGCGACATCCGAATGCAGTCCTTTCGTTAAAGTCGGTGGACTTGCAGACGTTGTAGGGGCTCTGCCTGTCGAACTTAATAAGCAGGGTCTGGATGCCAGGGTCATACTGCCTTTGTACCGCAAGGTCAAGATCAAGTATGCCGACAGTCTGAACTTCATGGGCTGGAAGATGGTCCACATGGGCTGGAGGTCGCTTTATGCGGGACTCTTTTCGCTCGAGATGAACGGAACTATGTTCTATTTTGTCGATAATGAATACTATTTCAACTTCGATCAGATCTATGTTGAATATGTTTTCGACATCGAAAGATATTGTTTCTTCCAGCGAGCTGTTCTCGATTTCATGGGTGACTTCATGGATTTCGAGCCGAATGTCCTCCATTGTCACGATTGGCAGACAGGCATGATGCCGATGCTTCTGGATGCTCATTTCAAGAAGAACGGTTACCATACGGATGTTCAGACAGTTTATACCATCCATAATCTCAAATATCAGGGTGTTCACAGCATCGATGTAGTTAAGGAGATGCTGGATCTTCCGGGAGAATATTTAAGGGATGATTTCTGTATCCAGGATCAGGCGATCAACATGCTCAAGGCCGGAATCGTGTTCTCCAATTCCGTAACTACCGTATCTCCGACCTATGCTTATGAGATCATGACCGACTACTACGGCGAAGGCCTTAACTATACTCTGCAGAAATATGCATATAAGGTTTCCGGTATCCTTAACGGCATGAACGATCTGGAATATAATCCCAAGAACGATGACAAGATCCCCATGAAATATACCGTCAAATCTTATGAGAAGGGGAAGGCCGCCTGTAAGAAATCCCTGCAGGAGCAGCTGGGTCTTGATGTCAATCCCGGAGCTCCTCTTTGTGCCATGATCTCCCGTCTTGTTGACCAGAAAGGCTTGGATCTCCTGCTCTACGTCATAGAGGAAATGCTTTACGACGGAATGCAGATAGTCATCCTCGGAACAGGAGACCCCTACTATGAAAGGGCTCTTGCCGACATTGCATCAAATCACCGTGGCGCGATGTGCGCTTGCATCGATTTTGACAGCGGTCTTGCACATACGATCTATGCCGGATCCGATATATTCCTGATGCCTTCCATCTTTGAACCCTGCGGTCTGTCCCAGCTCGTGGCAATGGCATACGGTTCCGTTCCGGTCGTAAGAGAGACGGGCGGACTTAAGGATACCGTAACGCCTTATAACGAATATACAGGCGAGGGCAACGGTTTCTCCTTTGCTAACATCAATGCTCACGAATTCCTTTTCGTTACAAAGTATGCCGCTGATCTTTACCGTAACCAGAAAGACGTCTGGAAGAAGATAATCGAGACTGGCATGAAGGGTGACTATTCCTGGAAGAAGAGTGCAGGCGAATATGCAGGTCTCTTCTCGCTCATCACGGGTATTCCTCTCGAAACGGTAAAAGAAGAGCCTGCTGAAGAGAAGAAGGAAGAAGAAAAAGCAGAAGAAAAGCTGCAGGAAAGCAAGGATGCTGATGTAAAAGAAGAAGCAAAACCTGCCGTAAAGAAAGCCGCTAAGACAGCTAAACCCAAGGCTTCATCTGCAAAGAAGACAACTGCAAAGAAAGTAAAGAAGAAAGAGGACTAAGATATGGCCGATCCTTCGGCAGCAGATATCTACAATAAGAATTCAGCGCGAGACGTGACATTTCACGCCTCGCGTTTGACCGAATACAGGGATCCGCTTGGCGCATGTCCTGCGGATGCTCAGGTTTCTTTGTGTCTGGATGTGGAGGAAGGTGCATCTGAAGTCACTCTCTGTTATACTTACGGGCTTTATTCATTCTCCTACCACGAAGAACCGATGCACAGGCTCTCCGTAAGGAGATTCAGAACGGAACTTAAACTCCCCCACGAACCGGGCATATTGTTCTATTGGTTCAGATACATCAATTCAGAGGTGCAGACTGTCTACTATGCCGCGTCCGAAGACAAAAAGGACGGCGAGGGTACTATATATTCTGATCCGCCCCGTGTCGGACCTGACGAAGACAAGTATCCTTTTGCTTTCCAGATCACGGTCTACAAAAAGGATTTTGTTACTCCGGATGCAATAAAGGGTGCCGTTATCTATCAGATATTTCCTGACAGGTTCAGGAGAGATGCCTTTTTCGACTACGATAAGATGGTCAATGCCGGAGACCGCCCGGAACGCATATTTCACAGGAGCTGGTATGAGGATGTTGACATAGAAGGCAAACCCGAGACAGGCTATCTCGCGTGTGATTTTTACGGGGGTTCTCTTGACGGTATCTGCGAAAAGCTTGACTATATCAAGAGTTTGGGTACGGATATTATCTATCTGAATCCCATATTCTGTGCCCGTTCTTCACACCGTTACGATACTGCAGATTATCTTAATGTCGATCCCATATTGGGAGGCAATTCGGCATTTTCTAAACTTGTATCAACGGCTGCTGCCATGGGGATAAAAGTAATAATCGACGGTGTTTTCAGCCATACCGGTGCAGATTCGATATATTTCAACAAATTCGGAAGATTCGACGGTACCGGTGCTTACGAGTCATATTGTGAATCAAAAGAGAGTCCTTACAGAACATGGTATAACTTCTACAAAGACGAGAACGGGAACGTCAATTACGACTCTTGGTGGGGATTCCCGGATCTTCCGAACGTTAACGAAGATGACCTGGCATACAGGAACTTTGTCTTTGGTGAAGACGGTGTTGTGGATAAATGGACAAAAGAGGGCGCAGGGGGCATCAGACTGGATGTTTCAGATGAGCTGCCCGACAGTTTTATCCGCCAGATGAGGGATACATTAAAAGAGAAGACAAATGGCGAAGGGATCCTGATCGGTGAGGTCTGGGAGGATGCGAGCAATAAATGCAGTTACGGATCTTACAGGGACTTTATCCTTGGAAATACACACGATTCCGTAATGGGGTATCCCTTCCGCAAGAACCTTCTGGATTACCTTTGCGGCTATATCGGAGCTGATGTTCTTGATGCCAGGCTTGAAGGCTACAGGGAAAGATATCCCGCCGAAGCATATTTTTCGATAATGAATCTCGTGTCATCTCACGATGTTCCCCGTATCCTTACTGCTTTAAGCAAGCCCTGCGATACGGATGACAGGACCATACAGAAGGACATGAAGGTGGATCCTTCGATCTTTGACGATTGTGTAAGACTTTCAAGGATCGCATTTGCGATACAGATCGGATATATAGGTTCCGCTTCGATCTACTACGGTGATGAAGTCCTGATGGAAGGCTATAAAGACCCGTTTAACAGAAGAACATATCCCTGGGAAAGGCTAAATCTGAAACAGGTAGAAAACCTTATGTTTACGCGCCGCATCGCCAGATTAAGGACCGATAACGGGTGCCTTAGGACCGGATTTTACAGGACTTTGGCGGCTGAAGGGGGACTTTTTGTTTTCGAAAGATTTCTTAAGGACGGAAAGGATTTCTTCGGTAAGGAAGTTACGGGAAGCCACAGGATAGCATTGTTTACCAATATTTCCTGTGAGCCGGTATATATATCGGTTGATGACAGGGGAGACGGCCTTGCCGTAAAAAGGGAAGATAAGCTCCCGGGTCCCCTGATCGACAGATACATAATCGGTGGAGTTAATAAAGGACGTATGGAAATGGGCCTTGCGCCAAGATCCTTTGTCTTTGTTATATACTGAAAACAGATCAAATAAGAGGAGGATGATATCATGGCTGAAAACATTGATGCCGAGAACAAGATCGTTTCCGAGACCACAATGGACATTACCGACAAGAAGTGTCCTAACTGTGCCGCAACAGTTGAATACGATCCTGCCACTCTGAGCATGTCATGTCCGTTCTGCGGTTATTCCAGAAAACTTCCCTCTCCCGAGGAGACGAAGGAAGTTGAAGAGTTGGACTTTGAAGCAGCTAAGCTGAGGCAGAGTCTGGATTGGGGAACATCCAAGAAGAGCATCGTTTGTAAGATGTGCGGAGGAGAAGCGGTCTACGATGAAGCCATGACCGCAGGCAACTGTCCTTTCTGCGGTTCGACCAGTGTCATGCCGGTCGATCAGGATGAGAACATCATGGCTCCGGGAGGAGTAGTTCCTTTCGAGATCACAAATCAGAAGGCAGAAGAACTCTTCAGCAGATGGCTCAAAGGCAAGCTTTTTGCTCCCAATGCCGCAAAACAGAGCTGCAAGGCAGAAAACTTCTGCGGTCTTTATCTTCCTTACTGGACATACGATTCCCAGACAACATCTTCATATGTTGCCAAACTCGGTTATGAGAAGAAGGATTCTGAAGGGAAGGTAGTAAGTGTTGACTGGAGGACATACCGTGGAATCTACGATGAGTTCATCGATGATGAAGTGGTATATGCAAGCAAAAAGACCAAGAACCCGTATATCAATGCCGTATCTACATTCGATTTTTCCAAACTCCGTACATATTCTCCGGAGTTTATAGCCGGATTTGCTGCCGAGCGTTATACGGTAGGTCTTGACGAAGGTTGGGAAACGGCAAAGAAGTCCATATCTGCAAAACTCCGTTCACATCTTACAAACCAATTGAGACAGAGATACAGACCTGACAGGTTTGGAAGTCTCAATATGTCGACCGCATTTGACAAGGTTACTTTTAAATATATCCTCGCTCCTATCTGGATCGCAAATTTCAAGTTCAACAACAAGACATATTCTCTTGCTGTCAACGGGCAGACCGGCAAGGTTTCCGGAAGCGCACCGGTATCTCCGATCAAGGTCATAATCGCAATTGCGATCATCATCGCTATATTTGCTCTTTGTTATTATTTCATGCAAGGATAAGCGAAAAATCAATCTAAAAGGGAACAGACCCCGGCATTTTCGAATGCCGGGGTCTTCTTTTTGAAATTGTGGCAAAATTGTGAAATTGTGCATATATATATAAATATTAATATTGTATTTTATTAATATAATATATATAATACTGAAGATTTATTCTCTATATTGTGGCGAGGAATATTTTTATGAAATCATTAACAAGGAAGCTGACGGCCTTTTTAAGTGCACTGCTCGTAGTGGGAATTATTGCGCCTAACATGACGTTTTTCATCGGAAAGAACGGCTTTGGTTCCAGAGATGTTATGGCTGCTTCCCCCAAGAAGTACGATGCGGCAAGTGCCGTTAATTTCGCCACGATCCTCGGACGCGCTGTTGACTTCGGTATAGTTGCAAGAGAATTCCATCAGAAACAGCACATGGAGACCACCTTCGCCATAGACAGGTTCCGCAGTTTCACTGATGCTCCCAATGAAGTTGACTTCATTAACAATCAGACAGCAAACTTCCTTTTGAACAAAGTCGAAGGAAACAAGAAATATAAATTCGGACAGAAGCAGACAGCTGTCTATTATAATCTCGAGGGCAGTGCTGAAGTGCTTCGTAACTTCAACGGAAAAACCGGTGCTTACATTACCAGTGATTACAATTTTAATACTCGGGGCAAAGCTTCCCTTGTATGGCGTGAGAGCAAAGATGTCGTAAATAACATTAATGCGGTAATCGATAATGTTAATGACAGCAGAACAATAGAGATCAATAACAGAGCTAAGTCTGACGATTACAAGCTTCCGGCTGATCACATAAAGGTAACAAGAGACAAGATCACTATCAATATCGATTCCGATGAATTTGAAAACAGGGTCGTATACATCGATGTAACGGATAATATGGTCAGACCTCTCGGCAATTCTGACGGTGTGGTCATAAAGAAGAGGGCATCGACGGTTGTTGTCTTCAATGTTGGTTCAAATGTCAGAGGCACCACGGTAAGAGCAACAGGTAACAACGGTCAGTATCAAACTGCTGGTAACGGCATTCATTTAAACAAGATGCATGTTGAGGTAAACGGTCAGAATATCTACTCGACGACCGGTTCCATGGGCGGCAACTATAATGATGAACGCAATACCAACAAACAGGTCAACGACCAGATCTGTGAAAAGATTATCTGGAATTTTGTCGGACCTCGTGTTGTTGAACTCGAGAACACGGCAGGAACATTCCTCATTGCAAATCCCAATGCTTCCGTAAACCTTACAGGTTCAACTGCGGGCTGGATAGTTTCAGGCGGTCACATGGAGAATAATGCCGAGTGGCATTACATCTATACCGGCGGCAGCCAGACAGCGCCTCACGATGAAAAAGGACAGATACATTTCTCTGCCCGTAAGGCATTTACTGAAAAGTATGCCGTAAAGGCAAACATCAAAGAGGATAGGTCCATCGTTTCCAAAGCAAAAGATTATAAGTTCAATTTCTACCGATCTGATAAGGACTATTCTTCCAGAACCCTGATCGGTACTGCTGAGACACAGACTACGAATACTATCGAGTTCAAGACGATCCAGTTCTATACCGACCGCAATGCAGCAGTTCGTGCCGGTGCTTTGGATTATTACATCGCTAATGGTGAAACAAAACCTTTCTATTTTGTCATTGACGAACAGCAGGCCGGAGTAACACACGATGGCATAATCAATTCCACTGGATATGTTACGATCAAGGTTGAAGTGACAAATAAAGCAAATGCTCTCGTTTATCACGTAACAAACAGGATCTATCTTCCTGATGAAAAGCACCCCGGACAGTTTATTGTATATGATTCCAATGACGGGAAGGAAATGACCAGCACGAGATTCGAACTTGGTGCTTTGTACAACAAGATCGAACCGATTACCGTTAATATCAGCAAACGTGATATCAACAAGGCGAGCGGCGAACTTCCCGGAGCAACGCTGATCGTTTCTTACCTGGGCAGCGATTCCGAAGTTGTCCTGAACGACGTCAACCTTGTCCGTGACGGTGTTGACGTAACGGATGATGCAGTCATTAACAAGACATCCGTACAGTTCGTTTCCGGTACTGAAGAGACATCCATTGTCGGACTTAAGCCGGGTAACTATTCTCTCAGGGAAACCTTTGCCCCCACAGGATACAAAACACAGACATCAATAATCTATTTCACCGTCAATGAAGATAAGACTGTCTCCGTAACATCAGGCAGGACTTTGAATTCCAATGTCGGTTTTATTGAGACAAATGATACGGTAGTTATCCTTGATGATGTCTATAAGACGGATGTTACTGTCAAGAAAACCAGAAATACCGCTTCGGGTGCAAGATTGGGTGATGCCGTTCTTAAGGTTACCGCCAAAGATTCAAATGTTGATTTCCTGACTCTTGGCGTAACAGCTACTCAGAATAATAACAGGGCGATAGATCTTGGCATTACGTCCAGTGAGATCAGTTTCAAGACGGTAGGAAACGCAGATACCGTCATTCATAATCTCCCTGACGGTGTTTATACGCTTACGGAAGAACAGACACCTTACTCTTACATAACAGCTGATCCGATCGAGTTCACTATTTCCAAGGGTGTTGTATCCGGTGGAAGTACTATAGTCATGGTTGACGTTCAGAGACCTTGGGAATCAGATCTTAAGGTTACAAAGATCGTCAGGGGCGATGACGGCTTTGATCCGTCGCTCCAGTTTAAGATCAGGATCGACTTCACCGAAGGTAATAACGGCTTTAAGTTGACTGAAGATATGGTTTCGGCTCCCCATGATTTTGTAATCTCTGAAGACGGGCATAGCCTTACCGCATATCTTGCTCATGGAGAGGAACTTTACATTACCGGACTTATTCCCGGAACGGTTTACAATGTTGTTGAAGAAGATATCGAGTATCCTTACTACACCCAGGATGGTTATTGGTATTGCGATACATCGAATCCTCATATGATCCATCCCTATGATACTGCCGACTGCTGTGAGGTATACAACAAGTATAAGACTCCGGCTTACCGCGACATAGAGATCACTAAGAGCATCGACGGCCTTAATGTAACCTATGAAGAGCTTAATGGCGGAATCACGTTCGAAGTAACAACCACAGTAGGCGGAGCAACCAAGTGGGTAGCAGCAGACGGAACGTTGTCAGACGA
>JAIKVV010000075.1 GCA_024685385.1 Saccharofermentans sp.
AAAACGCGAAATTCAATATTTAATACCATCTGGAGGATACGATGGCAGAAGATCCTGTTCACTAATCTGTTCACAAACCGGGACGAATTGTGAGCAATTTTGTGAACAGAGGGCTTAATAGGGCGTTTGTTCACTAATCTGTTCACAAATCCAGGTGATTTGTGAGCAATTTTGTGAACAGAGTTCTAATAAAGTTCCACAAAAGAAGCGGATTGCAGAAGATCCTGTTGGATCGCAACATAATCCTTTGAAAATCTGATTTGGAACACATTCATTAGTTCTCGCACCAAGAATGGCTGTATCAAAGTGTTTTGAGACAGCCCCTGTTTTTATCTCAGTGAATATGTTACTGACATATCCTGACCTTTTGCGGTCACCTTTCCTATCGCGCCGCTGATAACGGGGAGCTGGGGAGAGACATGACCCAGGTCGATGTCGATGATTATGGGCACGTTGAGTCTGGACAGATAGTCTATATAAGCATTGATGTGGCTGAGCTCTTCGAAGTCGCATTCACCGCCTGATCTTCCTATCAGGATGCCGCGGCAGTAGTTAAACCAGCCCGCGTTATCCATCTGCCAGACTGCGCGCCTTATCTCGTAGGGATTGAGCTCACAGCTTTCGATGAACCAGATGATGCCGTCGTCTTTGTATCTTTCCAGGAAGTCAGTGGTCTTGTCGAACTTTGTTCCCGTGAGGTTAACGAGACAGTCAAGACAGCCTCCTGTGAGCCTGCCTTCGAAAGAGACTTCCCTGTCAGACGTGAATTCCTTTCCGTCGAAGATCTTGATATCGCGCTTCTCTGTCGCGTTGAGGGGAGCGAGAGGGTTATCCTTGCTCTTAAGGGACTCTTTCTCAAAGAGACCGTATCCCTTAAAGGTCAGCTTCTTTCCTTCAAGAAGATCTTTGGCATCCTTCAGGAAATCGTGCATGGGCTCCATGCCGAAGGACTGGGCGCAGGGACCGTATATGGCTGCGACATCGCAGATGGTCGTCAGGAGATAGGTGATGTTGGTATTGTCTGAATAGCCCATGAACCACTTGGGATCCGCAGCCTTGATCTTTTCGAGATCGATGAAGGGAAGGATCTCGCACATGAGTTCGCCCCCTCCGACGGAAAGCAGGGCGGATGTATCGGGCGAAAGATAGAAAGATGAGAATTCTTCGGCGCATTTCACGGGAGTGTTGCTTATGCCGCAGCCCTCACCCGCATAGGCGTTAGGTCCCAGTACTGTCTTGTAGCCCGAGCCCTCCCATTTCTTAAGGGAGTTATCGAAACAAGTCCTGTAGGGTTCGATCGAGCAGCCGAATGAAGGGGCGATATAGCCCAGGCTGTCGCCCGGCTTGATGAAAGGCGCGTATCTCATAGATTATCCTCCGTGATCCTTATATAAATGCAACAATATTCATCTGTTGATTGTATATTATAATAGAATCCGATGGAGGTGGATAAGATGAAAAGAAGAAAATTGTTAACATCAGTCCTGGCGGGCAGCATCCTGCTCGGAGGCCTTGCGGGATGTGCTCAGAACAGTCCTTCAAAGAACAACAGGAGCGATGTGAAATATGAACCCGAGGTAAATTACGCTGCCGTTAAGGAAGGCACATATCAGTCCTTCGACGAGAAGAAGGCAGTTGAAGCATATAACGGATATGCGATGAACCTTTTCTCGAAAGTCGCATCCGGCGGCGGCAAGAGCAACATAATGGTCTCACCTGCTTCGGTGATGTTCGCCCTTGACCTTGCCGATGCCGGAGCCTGCAAGAATACACTTGCCGAGATCAACAAGGCGATCGGAGGAGACCTTACCCCCGAACAGCAGCATGCCTTCGCATCAGCATGGATGAAGTCGATCAACGCATCCAAGGATGTCGAGTTCTCTGCCGCAAACGGCATATGGTCCAACAACAAGATCATCGGCACAGACATGAACAAGGAATATATCGATTATGTCGAAAAATACTTCGATGCAAAAGTAAAGCCCATGGATTTCGGCGCGTCTGCCGTAAAGGATATCAACGGCTGGGTAAATGACAAGACAAAGGGCATGATCGACGAGATAGTAGATCAGCTCGATTCGAACACTGCGGCGGTACTTGTCAATGCCATTGCTTTCGAAGCAGCCTGGCAGGAGCAGTATGAGCTTATAAAGGACGGAACCTTCAAGGGCGCGAACGGCGATTCCGAAGCAAAGTTCCTGTCGGAAACATCCGGAAGCTATTATGAATCCGATAAGGCTATCGGTTTTTCCAAGATGTATAAAGGCGGACAGTATATGTTCGTTGCAGTCCTTCCCAAGGATGAGGGCATCGATGCAAATAAGTTCATGTCAGGGTTTACGGCTGATGATTACTCAAAGTTCATGGCTTCCGTCAGCTACGCATATGACGTGGATTCCAAGCTCCCCAAGTTCAGTTATGATTACGAAAACAGTGAATTTTCCGAGATCCTGAAAGCCATCGGCATCAAGGAGGCATTTGACAAAGAAAAGGCTGATTTCAGCGGAATAGCCGATATAGGTGAAAATCTCTATTTAGCCAAGGCGATCCATAAGACACACATCGAACTGGATGAGAACGGTACCAAGGCAGCGGCGGCGACTGCATTAGCCATCGATGCCGAAGGCGCTTTCTTCAATGAAAGAGAGACAAGAGAAGTCATCTGCGACAGACCTTTCGCATACATGATAGTCGACACGGAAAACAACATGCCCGTCTTCGTCGGAACAGTCAACGACATCTGAGGATGATCCCGGGCAAAAAAAGGGAGACAAGAGATATGAAAACGAAAAAATTATTTACTGCGCTCCTTGCAGGGAGCATGCTTCTCGGAGGACTTACGTCCTGCTCAAACACAGCCGCGCCTTCAAAGCTTAAGAACATAGCGGATCCCAAGCCGGAGATCGATCTTGCTTCGGTAAGCAACGGAGATCACGGGGATTATCAGGCAAATGCCGCGGCAGAAGGATATAACAAATATGCCCTTAAGCTTTTCGCGGATGTCGCAAAAGCGGAGGGCAAGGACGTTAACATCATGGTGTCACCCGCGTCGGTCATGTTTGCCCTGGATCTTGCTGATGCCGGAGCCTGCAAGAACACGCTTGCCGAGATCAACAAGGCGATCGGAGGAGAAGGTCTCACTCCCGAACAGCAGCAGGCTTTCGCTTCACAGTGGATGAAGGATATCAATTCATCGGATAAGGTTTCATTTTCCGTTGCGAATGCGATCTGGTCCAACAACCAGGTCGTAGGCGACAAGTTGAATCCCGATTATGTCAAGTTCATCGAAAAGATGTATGAGGCCAAGGCCAAGACAATGAACTTCGACGGTGCCGCTGTTGAAGATATCAATAAGTGGGTAAATGACAAGACAAAGGGCATGATCGATAATATCATCAGCCGTCTGGATCCCCAGACTGCGGCTGTCCTCGTCAACGCCATCGCATTCGAAGGTGTATGGGAAGAACCATACGAAGACTACCAGGTGCAGCCCTGGAAGTTCAAAGGAACATCCGGCGAAAGCGATGTGACGGGTCTGACGGAAGCATCGTCTTATTACTACGAATCGGATAAGGCCACCGGTTTCTCGAAGCTTTATGACGGAGGCAAGTATAAGTTTGTAGCGATCCTTCCCAAGGATGAGAAATCGGATGCAAATACCTTCATGGCAGGCTTTACACCCGAGGATTATTCAAAGTTCATCGGTTCGGCCACAAGGGAGTATGAAGTCTATTCCAAGATCCCCAAGTTCAAGAATGAATATGACGTCATCCTTAACGATGCTCTGAAGGATCTGGGCATTAATGACGCATTTGATCCCGGAAAAGCTGATTTTACCGGTATCGCCCATACCGAGGAGAACATGTACATCTCCCAGGTGCTTCACAAGACCTTTATCGAGCTGGATGAAAAGGGCACAAAGGCTGCGGCGGCAACTGCCATCATGACGGGGACCGCAAGCGCCGAGGCACCGATGAAAAAGATAAAGGAAGTCATCTGTGACAGACCTTTCGCATACATGATCCTGGATTGCGACAACAAGCCGGTCTTCGTAGGAACGGTAAACAATATCTGACGAAGATCATCCCGGGAATAAGAGATCAGTGCCAGAAGACGAGTAGCTTCTCAAAATATTCCACTGCATAAGGGAAATTGGTACGGAAGTTATCTCCTTCGGGCAAGAGGGCAACTCCCCCGTAATATATGATAAGGAGCCACATGGCGGCTGTCGACAGGACGGCCGCCATTACCGTTAATGCGTAACGTTTT
>JAIKVV010000005.1 GCA_024685385.1 Saccharofermentans sp.
CAAAAGTGTCAGGGCCATAGCGCCTGCTAAGATTCTTTTAAATGTTTTCATAATATAACTCCTTTTGTGAGATCTTTATATCCACGCAAAGATTATAATTCCGTTCCGGGATCATATCAAATACAAATGGCAATAATATAAACGTGAAGCCATGCCCCGGCTTTGAGCATTTCGACAACAAATGCAGCTTTCACTGACCTGATCCTGCATCCTCAAGGGCGGGTTCTGCTTTTCCGACAAGATTCTTGACCCACTTATACTTCTTGAAATGATGAAAGACTACGGGAATCTTGATCATCTCATCGAGGTTCAGTATGAAATAGACGACCAGGGGCGGAGCGTGGAAGACGAAAGCCGCCAGGGCTCCTGCGGGGATTATGAAGACCCACATCGTAACAAGGTCGCAGATCATGCCGAACTTCGTATCGCCGCCCGATGCGAAGATGCCTCCGATGATGACGGCATTGATCGAGCGCCCGAGGATGTAGTAAACGCACATCAACAGCATATAGAAAAGGTAGTCTGCCGAGACTGTATCAAGGTTGGTAAGTCTTGATATCGGGTAGGCCAGAGCTGCGGTGATCACGCCGAAGATGATGCCGGTGGCTATGGCAAGATTAACGATCTTCTGGCCGTACTTCTTGCCGCGCTCGAGATCTCCTGCTCCGAGCTCGTTGCCGACCATGATCGCTCCGCCGTCAGCCAAAGACCAGCAGAAGCATGAAGCCAGATCCTTGACGACTGCGGCGATGGCATTGGCCGCTATAACATCAGCGTTAAGATGACCGATTATTACCGTTACCAAAGTAAATCCGATTCCCCAGAACATCTGGTTGATAAGAAGGGCCGAAGAATATTTGGAGAAATCTTTCCGCATCGATATATCAGCCTTAAAGACCGTGGACAGCCTGATCCTGGCAGGGCACTTGCGGACCATGGCAATAATGACCCCGGCAACACCGTAGAGGCTCGATATGGATGTTGCAAGTGCCGCACCGGATTCGCCCATGGCGGGAGCACCGAAGAGGCCGTATATGAACACGGCGTTCAACACGATATTCATGATGACCATCGAGATGCTTATCCCGGTGCAGATCTTTACGTGATCCGTGTTCTTCAGTACTGCTGAATATAACTGGGCCACGCCCTCAAAGATATAAGCAAAGCTGACTATGCGGAGGTAATTGATGCCGCGCGCTATTATGACCTCTTCATGGGTATATATCCTCATGACCGCATCCGGCATGAATGTTGCAAGACAGAAGAACATGATCGCAACGGGGATTGCAAGTCGGGTCACATAACCCAGGAGCTTTTCGATGGACTTAACATCCCCCTTGCCCCAGTATTGGGCAGCGAACATCGAAAGGCCTGCCATGAGGGCGTAGTTGAAGAGGTTGAAGACGAAGAAGACCTGGCCCGCCAATGATACGGCAGACATCGCGTCCTTATCCAGGGCGACCAGCATTACCGCATCTGATACAGGGACGAGCGAGTACATGAAGTATTGAAGCGAGATGGGTAATACCAGTCTCACGAGCTTATGCGAAAAGGATTCGCTCCGCATCTTTATTTCTTCTCCTCTTTTCTTACATTTGCAGGATTGAATTATAGCATACGGCTGTTATAGTACAATCGATGTAAGATTTTGTCACAGAACGGAACTTCCGTTTGTTATATAGGGTGTAAGGACGATCAAAGGGATCCCGGTCGGACTTTCAAAAAAGACAAGGGAGGCAGCAGGGATGGCATCAAGCCGAAAGCAGATCAGTTTCATAGAAGACTGTTATTCTCTCTATGAGCAGAAGATGTACCGCGTGGCTTATTCCATATTGCACGACGAATCACTGGCTGAAGACGCCGTACAGGACGCATTTTTAAAACTTATCAAACATAAGGTCCATTTCGAAAACGCAGATTCGGACGATTGCAAGCGCTACATAATAACGGTCATCAGGAATGCATCGATCAACATCTACAACAAGAGAAAAGGTGAGATGAGGGTCGTTACATTCTCTGATAATCTCGAAAAGATCAGCGATGCGAACTTTACTGACCTCGAAGAAGATCAAGACACGGGTGCAGAATGCACACCGCTCATGAACAATCTTCCTGACAAATACTACGATGTCGTGGACTGCCTTGTCATTCACGAATATTCGGTCCGGGAAACTGCCGAAAAGCTCGACATCACAGAGGCAAACGTCAGAAAACGGTATGAACGTGCCAAAAAGATGATGCGCAGGAGCTTTGGTCAGGCGTAAGACCGAAAGAGTATCTGTCACAAAAGGAAATTGACCCTGTATATCGAAGGAGTTTAGAAGATGAGCAAAAAGTATGAAGAATTCATTCCCGCACCCGGTATGAGCATCGAGGAATTTGATCACATCACAGACGGTGTTGAAGATCACGTTTTCTCGGCAGAATACAATGCGAGAAAGGAATCAATCATGAAAAAGACAAACGGGACACGCGCAAAGACGAGTCATTTGGGAATAAAGATAGCAGTTGCAGCCGCAGCTCTCGTTATAGCTACACCTTTCGTAGCCAACGCTGCGACCAACGGGGAACTCTTCGCCAGGATCTGGGGCAAGGACGGAAAAAAGGATATCCCCAGCCATAAGGAAGTAGTTGTCGAAGAAGGCAAAGTGGATAAGAACGGCAAAACATCAACCTATGAAGTCGATTATCCCAGGATCGAATACCAGGATACCGATGCCAAGAAGGCTGAAGAACTCCTTGAAGGCAAGTTCATTTCCGACCCCAAAACAGTTGAGATCGGAGGATACAAGTTCACGGTCAACGGATATGTAAGTGACGGAATCACGGCTGTTGTCGACTACACCATCGAGAAGAAAGGCGGAGTTGACCTCCTCAACTACAGCCAGATCGATAATGAAGCAAAGGGTGCATTTGCCAACGAAGATCAGCCGGTACATTTCTCTTTCCCCTGGACCCGTGGCAAGCTCTATGTCAACCTCGAAAAGTCCACCAAGGACAAGCTCTACTGCACAGAATATCTGCAGATGAGAGAAGGTTTTACAGGGCTCAATCTCGAGATCACAGAATACACTGATTCATTAAACAATCTTCATGCGCAGCAAGTTAACCCTAACGATCACATCAAGGATCAGAAGATCATTAACCTGCCCGGTTCAGGAGATCTCTCATTGAAGAATTTCGAGAGTGCCAACGGCGAGAAGATCTCTATATCACCCATCTCCATGAAGATCGGCAACCTGAACGGAAAACCTGAAGATTATGTTGACGGAGGATTTGATCTGGATCTGATCGGAACCATCAAGATCATCTACAAAGACGGATCCGAATATCTTGTAATGCAGGATATTATCCACGACGGCAAGCACGATGATGACAAGGTCGATGAGGTCGCAAGTTATGCATACATCTGCGGCGGTATGGATTGTGCCGCAATGGTAAACTTCAACCGCCTGGTCGACACCGGCAACATCGCCAAGATCATGATCAACGACACGGAATATACTCTTAAGTAAAAAGCATCAGTCTTATCAGCAACTGATAACTTATACGGGGCTGCCTCTCAGGTTCAGATTACCTTGGAGGCAGCCCCGTCATTTACAAGCCCTTTGACCAAATTCCATTTTTGGCATGTTTAGTCAAATAAAACTTCTCGAGATTTTGACTAAAGTCCTGATTCTTAAGATTTAGTCAAAACTGCAAAACACCCTGTCCGAGGCAGTCCTTTCAAGAGTGCTTCTGATCGAAAAGATCAGAACTTTATGACTTCCGGAGGAGCCGTAAAGGATGAGAATGTTGCCTTTGCATCTTCAAAATAGAATACTTCCGTATTGCCGTCATCAGCCTTATACATTCCCTGGAGCATGGGGTAAGCATCAAGCATCGCCTGCTTTGCTTCGATGCGGTCATCTGCTATGAGCTTGCCTGCAACTCTAACCCACTGACCGTCCTTAAAAGCACAGATCTCAGCCTTGGGATTTGCATGGAGCTGCTTTGAAACATCCTTGACCTTGCCGGTCTGGATATAAAGTTTCCCTTCGAAGATATTAACCGTTCCGAAAGGTCTTACTCTCGGCTGGTCGCCTTCTACGGTTGCCAGATAATATGTCTCTGCATCTTTAAGAAAATCAAAAACTTTCTGCATGATCATCACCTCCTGATCCTAATTCTATCACATATGGCTTTGAGTACTTACATATGTACTCTTCGAGTGTTAGAATGAGGTCGGATACGAAAGGGGGATAAGATATGGAAAACAATAACATGGGGAACAACAATCCCGTAAATAACTCACAGGAACCTTCCTACTATATTCAGCAGCAGTATCAGCCGGGATCTTACTATCAGACAAATCCCGCGCCCGCTCAAGAAGATCCTGAAAGGAGAAAAAAGAAAGCCAACACTCTCTGCTTTATCTCTTTGGGACTGCAGATACTTCCTTTTATCCTGGCAGGTCTTTGTGTTGCCGGACTCAACATGAGCGAATTCCAGACAAAAGATTCGTCCAATTCTTTGATAACCATAATCCTCTCCATGATGGAGTCTTCAAATATCGCGTCCTGGGTGCTCATGATCATAGCAAGGGTCAAGTATAAGGAAAGCGTTTTCGCGAAAGTGCTCATGTGGGTATATATAGCGCTTATTGCATTGTACATCATCGCGGTCGTTGCATTCATCGCCTGGTGCGTATCATCATGCTCCGGTATGCCCGGATGACCGATCTTATATGAGGGGGATTTTTTATGGAAAACAAAGACAGGTTCTTGGAACAAAAGAAAGCGATCGAAGAACAGAAAACTTATCAGGAACAGTATGCGCGCAAAAAGGCTGCCAACAAGCTCTGCACCATCTCTTCGATCCTGCATGTCGTCGGAATAATCACGTTTATACTGGCCATCTCCCTCGCCGGCAATAACAAGGAATTTTATGAGCTGTTTAAATACCCGCTCGCCCTTGTTCCTTACACTACTTACATTGCATCCTGGGTACTCATGATCATTGCAAGGGTCAGGTTCAAGGAAAGCGTTTTCGCGAAGATACTCATGTGGGTATATATAGGGCTCGTTACATTGGCTATTCTCGCGATCATCGCCTTCATCGCCTGGTGCATGGCATCATGCTCCGGCATGCCGGGATGATCCTGACATAATGAAGTTCATTATCCCCGAGTTTTCCTGGTCGCCTTACGGGCTGATCGTAATAGCTTCTGTCGCAGTCGGATTTACGGTTGCGATCTTCCTGATGCGAAGATCGGGCGTTGCCAAAGAGACCGTGCTCTACACCTGCCTTCTTACGACTGTCTGCACGCTTACGGTCTCGGTCATGACGACTGTCCTTCAGTCAAAGGGAACTCTAAATATAGGATTTTCGGGCCTGGGCGCCGCCGTTGGCATGATATCGGGCGTATTCATATCAAACCTTATAATGCGGGACAAATCCGATATAGTGATGGCATCTTTCGTTGCAACGGCACCTCTTATGTACGGACTTGCAAAGACAGGATGCCTTTTGGCAGGCTGCTGCCACGGCAAGCCCTATGACGGCCCTTTTGCAATATGCTATCAGGGAACTCACGGAGGCTCTTATTTCCCTGCCCAGATCATAGACATGATCAGTTTCATTCTCCTCTTCATAATGGGCGTGATGCTCATCACAAAGATGAAGAACAAGACCCTCGCAGTCTTTATTATCCTTATTGTTTTGACACCCGTCAGATTTTTGTTAGAATATTTGCGGTTCTACCATGACGGTAGTGTAATATCGCAAGGTCAGGTCACGGTCCTTATCGCAGGAGCTTTGTCATTGACCCTGGCTGCGGTATGGAAAGGGGTAATGAGAATTGGAAAACAACATGAACATCCTGCCGCAGGAGCAGGAGGCAGCGGGCAGCCTTAAGCCCAAGACTGAATTCGTTATATCACATCTTGCCAAGAGTTACGGCAAGAAGCAGGTATTGACGGACGTCGATTTCACATTTGAGGAAGGAAAGATATACGGACTTCTGGGGCGCAACGGTTCCGGCAAGACGACTCTCTTCAACTGCCTTAATTCGGACATCGATTTCAATTCGGGAAGTTTCTTCTTCAGAACGGAAGGCAAGACCGAAAATGTCAAATCCGACGACATCGGATATGTTCTCTCAACTCCCACCGTTCCGGACTTCATGACCGGACGCGAGTTTTTGAGATTCTACCTGGATATACATAAGGATAAGATCGAAAATCCCAAGACCATCAACGAGTATCTTGACTTCATGATGATCCCCCAGGATACGCGCGACCGTCTCATGAAAGACTATTCCCACGGCACGCGCAACAAGATGCAGATGCTGATAAACATCATCGGCAGACCGCGTCTCATGCTCCTCGATGAGCCTTTGACCTCCCTCGACGTTGTCGTTGCGGAGGAGATGAAGGACATCTTAAGGGATCAGAAAGATGGCCGCGTTATCATCTTCTCGACTCACCTTTTGGACATTGCGCTCGACCTCTGCGACGAGATCGTGCTCTTAAACCACGGAAGGCTCGAGCCGATCGACAAACTGAATCTTGATAACGAGGACTTCAAGGAGAAGATCATAGAAGCGTTGAGGGATGCGGGAGATGAATAACACATTAAAGAATATCTTAAGGCTCAGGACTACGATCAAGACGAACGGCATTTTGTTCGCGGTCAAGCACCTGCCTTTCGTAGGAAAACACATAACTGACAGGATATACGGCATAAGGGCTATCAAGATAGTAGCCTTTGTTTTCGCGCTCATTGCAGAACTCTTCCAGAGATTCATCGGCAAGGTCCTGCTCTTCCTCGGTCTATTCTTCGGATCAGGAGTGATATCTTCTTTTGCCTATATCTTCACTGACGGAAATGTATCTCAAAAGAGTCTGGCGAATGCATCACAGGGCAGCATCTATCTTTATGCCTTCGTTGTTATCAATCTGGCATTGGCATTCATGTACAACCTCTTTCACATCGATATGGAGACCGAATACGGAGTCTTCATGCTCAATATGGATGCCAAGAAATACATAGTATCCCTCTTCAAGCTGGATTCAATCATCAATGCCATAGGCTACGCCCTCCTTGGTATCCCCACCGCGCTCATCGCAGGCGTGCCCTGGTACTATGCGGTCCTCATTCCCTTCTCGGGATTCGGCTTTAATGCAGCGGCAGTCGGCATACAGATGCTGGTATATTCATCAAAACTCCAGGCCGGCAAGACCCGCGACCGCAAGGGACGCGAGATCACAATGAACTCAGGCAGCGGCCTTCCCGTCCTCTTCGGATTCCTGGTCTTCACGATCGGAGCATTATCGGGTCCTGCATACATCATGACGGGATATTCGATCGACATCCCCGGTATCGCAGTGATACTCTCTGTCCTCGCTGCGGTCCCTTCGATCTTTGTAATCCGCAAATTCTCCTACGGTCTTTACAGAAAAGCTTTAAAGTCCGAGCGCGAAAAGTTAAGAGGCGTCAAGCAGAACGCACAAAGGGCCGTCAAGAATGCATCTCTTGCAACGATCTCCGATACGGAAGGCGTCGATTCCAATCTCAAAGGCTATGCTTTCCTGAACGAGCTCTTCATCAAGAGACACAGAAAGCTCCTCTGGGGCAAGATCATCAAGTTCATTATAGGCATCGCGGCAGTCATCGTAATAATGTCCGTCTATATGTATTTCGAATGGAAAAAAGGCATTGTCATGACCGATTCAAGCATCAGGTGGCTTATTACGGCCAAGCTTTCCGCCACTCCCTTCCTGATGTATTTTTTGAACCGCGGCGCAGTCATATCACAGGTAATGTTTTCGAACTGCGACTCCTCCCTTTTGAACTTCGGTTTCTACAAGGAACCCAAAGCGATACTTACCATGTTCCGGTTGAGATTATTCTCCATAATCAAACTGAACCTGCTCCCGGCTATCATGATATCGGGCTTTGCAGTTACGGTCCTGTTTGTTAC
>JAIKVV010000006.1 GCA_024685385.1 Saccharofermentans sp.
ATCACTTGTCAGGATCGATGAGTTTTTGAGCCAGCAGAATTGATTCTTCTTCGGAAGAACCGGAAAGCATCCTCGATACCTCTTTGACCTTTGCTTCTTTGTCCAATTTCCTGATCTCGGTTGTAGTAATGTTTCCCTTAAATGATTTTTCAGCGGCAAAATTATTGTCGGCAACAGCTGCGATCTTTGCAGTATGAGTCACGCAAAGAACCTGATGAAGCGCCGATATCGATTTAAGCTTATCTGCAACACCGTTTGCTGCAGCTCCGGAAATGCCGGTATCGATCTCGTCGAAAATCAATGTCGGCGTACTGTCTGCTGCAGTCAATATATTCTTTATTGCCAGCATTATCCTTGAGGCTTCGCCACCTGAAGCCGTATCCGACAAAGGCCTCGGAGGGAGTCCGGGATTTGCAGAGAACAGGAAAGATATATCTTCCGTTCCGTTTGAAGAAAAGTATTTTTCCCTGGGGCGATCTTTAAAATCAACAACAAACTCTGCCTTCGGGATCTCGAGATCAGCAAGTTCTTTGACAATTGCTTTTTCAAGCTTAACGGCAGCAGTATGTCTTGCTTTTGAAAGAACTTCCGACTTTTCGATAAGCTTCTTTTCCAAAGAAGACAGTTCAATGCGAAGCTGTCCGTATCTTTCCTTGTCATTATCAAGATTCAAAAGTTCTTCCGCAGACTTATCCCTGAAAGAATTTATCTCTTCTATAGTATTTCCGTACTTTGATTTCAGGTCAAAAAGCAGGCCGATCCTGGAATCTATCTGACTTATCGTCTCTTCATCAAAAGAAAGACCGGAACATATGCGGTTAATATCGTCAGAAACGGCCTTGAGCTCAAGGCTTATGCTTTCATATCTTCCGGCAATTTCAGCAAGGTCCTTATCACTTTCGGAAATCTTTGAGATAAGTCTTGAAGCAGTCACGGAATTGTCTGCTGCGCCAGATGTAAGATCCTGCGCTTTCAGGATATCATCCGCAAACAACTTATAGTCTTCAGCCTTTTTCTTGTCCGAAAAGAGTTTCTCCTCTTCGCCCGGCACAAAGGCTGCCTTATCTATTTCGGAAACAACAAATTCAAGATATTCCCTTCTTTGTCGGATCTTGTCGGGGGATGCCTTCAATATCCTCATATCATGGACCGTCTGCTTATACTTTTCGAGAAGAAGACGGTATTCATCAAGTATCTCAAGAGTTTTGGGACCGGCAAATCTATCCAGGAGTTCTACATGATATTTCTCATCAAAGACTTTCTGGGTATCGTGCTGTCCGTGGATCTCAACAAGATAAGCCGTGATCTCTCGAAGGGTTGAGATGTTTACGGTGTTCCCGTTAATTCTGGCTATGGTGCGCCCGTTATCGTACACGATACGGCTTAATATGATCAATTCTTCTTCAGGCTCAATGTCGTTATCCATAAGGTATTGCCTGAATGATCTGTCATTTATGTCACTGATGTCGAAAACCGCTTCCACTACAGCCTTGTCCCTGCCGGATCTTATCAGGTTCCTGGAAGCTTTATCCCCCATTATGAGCCCTATGGCGTCTACAAGCAAAGACTTGCCTGCACCGGTCTCACCAGTTATTACATTGAGTCCGGTCTTGGGTTCAAATACAACATTGGATATAACGGCAAAATCCGAGATCTCAAGTCTTATCAGCAAAGCCGGCGGTCTCCTTTATATCTTTTGCAAGAGCCTGAGCCTGAGATTCCCCTCTTGTTGCGACAAAGATCGTATCATCGCCTGCGATAGTTCCGACGATCTCAGGATGATCAAGCGAATCCAAAGCGAAAGCTGCAGCCTGAGCCATTCCGGGCAAAGTCTTTATGACCAGGATAGTCATTGCAACGGAAATGCCGGTAAGCGAATTAGAAAGGACAGACAATACCCTTTCAGGAGCAGAATTGATGATCTTATCGGTAATGGAATAAGCAACAGTACCGTCCTGCTGTGTTTGTTTTATTATCCCGAGTTCTTTGATATCACGGCTGATGGTAGCCTGTGTCGCCTTGAATCCGGATTCCCTTACGAGGCGCGTAAGTTCTTCCTGGGTCGAAACTTTCCGGGTCATGATGAGTTCAGTTATCAGATCCTGTCTTTTGTTCTTGGGCTTATTCATAGAAACTGCCTCTCTGGAGTATCTTCTTTCTGACATCCTTGAAGAAACTGTTCTTATCGAAGCAGACAGTTTTACAATGCTTATCAAATCCAGTGATCCTGACTTTGTCACCACACTCAAGTTCAGCGAACTTTCTTCCGTCAGGAGTGATTATGGGAGAAGACTCAAAATCACCGAGGCCTATCTCTATAACCGAATCTTTACCTGCAATGTAAGAATATCCGTAGAATGTGTTGGAACATACGGGGGTTACGATGATATCGTCCATGTAAGGCATCATGATCGGGCCGCCTGCAGCAAGTGAATATGCAGTTGAACCCGTTGCAGTTGCAACAACAAGGCCGTCACCTCTGAATGTCTCTATCTTATTTCCGTCTATCGAAAGGTCAAGATTTGTTACATGAGGCCAGTCTCCGCGGCAGACTATGATGTCATTAAGGCAGAAATCAGATGCTTTGATGTTGCCGTCTTTGTCTGACAGCTCGACCTTCAGCATATTCCTCTCGATCAGTTCATATTCTCCGTTAACGAGCTTGGGAATATCCCTTTCAAGATCAACTTCTTTTACTGTCGTAAGAAAACCGACGCTGCCTTTATTGATCCCGACAAATACACAGCCGGTATTAAGATACTTATGGATAACGCTGAGGAATGTGCCGTCACCGCCGACAGAGATCATCATCCCGATGGAATCATCATCAAAAGAAGGGTCAAGGATCGCCTCAGCACCTAATGACTCTATCAGAGCCTTGGTCTTAAGCGCGATCTTCCCGCCTTCATCTCTTTTGCTGTTGGATACGATGCCGTATTTCATGAGACACTTCCTTACATATGATCATTAGAAGTTTAACATATCAGGGGGAATCAATGAAGTTTATTTGTTGATGATCTTACTGATCTTGTCTGCCAGAGACTTGCCGTCTATCCCAGAGATCTCCTTCTGTCTTGTCTGGGAAGCAGCCCTTATCAAAGGATCATCAATACCGAAATTAAAGACTTCATGTTTGGAAGACAGCAGCTGGAACAAATATGAACCTGCTCCGCCTTCTGTTATTCCCTCTTCAACGGTAAATACATAACGGATTTCCGAAGTGAGTTCGTTCAAAACATCTTCTTTCAAAGGCCTTAGCATAGTAAGATTGATGTGTTTGCCGGATATACCCTGTTTTTCCAGGATCAAAGCTGCCTCCTGCCCGTCAACATAGGAGTTTCCGACAGAGATTATGCAATAATCCGATCCTTTATCAAATGCAGTATAAGGCAAGGTAACATCAGAATAATCATCTTTAATCTCGGCATGGTTATCGAGATCTGCATCAAAGGTGTTAACCGCTTCAGTTCCGCGGGGATACCTGATCGAACAGGGCCCGTCAGCTTTAGTTGTTGCATATTCCAATGCCCTTTGCAAAGATCTGTAATCCCTTGGAGCCAGAACTGTCATGTTTGGCATTGATAAGAACATTGAAAGATCATAAAGTCCGTGATGAGTATGTCCGTCGTTGCCTACAAGTCCGGCTCTGTCCATCGCAAAAACAACATGAAGGTTCATATAGCAGATATCATGAAGTATCTCGTCATATGCCCTCTGCATGAAAGTCGAATATATGGCAACAACCGGGCTAAAGCCTTCGAGCGCAAGACCCGCTGCCATGGTAACGCAATGTTCTTCGGCTATTCCGCAATCAAAGAATCTTTCGGGATATTTGAAAGAATAATCCACAAGACCGGTTCCTTGTGCCATTGCAGCGCAGATTACGGCAATCTTCTTATCCTTGGCAGAAAGTTCGATCATCTTATTTCCGAAAACAGAAGTGAACGATCTTCCCGAAGCAGGGATCTTCCCTGTCTCAATGTCAAAACCTGATACGCCGTGAAAATCAGAAGGTGTATCCTCTGCCGGTTTATAGCCTTTACCCTTTTGAGTAACTATATGAAGAAGGACCGGGCCCGGCAGATCCTTAACGGCATCCAAGTTCTTGATCATGGCTTCCGTATCATGACCGTCAACGATGCCGTAGTAGAGCAGTCCAAGATCTTCGAATATAGTAGGTTTTTTCCTGTAAACAATGAATCTGAAGAAATCCTTAACGGCAAGCATGAGTTTCATGATCGGCTTGCCGAGGACGGGCATTTCTTTTTTGAGGAAATATTCCGTAGAATGTTTTGCAGATAGATAGCCGCTCTTTACACGGATGTTTGCAAGATGACGTGACAGACCGCCTACATTGCGGTCGATACTCATCTCATTGTCATTAAGGATAATGAGCATGCGGGATTTTTTCTGACCTATGTCATTAATGGCTTCATATGCAAGACCGCTGTTAAGAGAACCGTCACCGATAACTGCTACAACATAATTATCTTCTCCCTTAAGATCCCTTGCTCTTGCAAGACCGACTGCAGCGGAAACAGATGTGGAACTATGGCCGGTATCTATCGTATCGTAGGGACTCTCGCTGATCCTGGGAAAACCTGAAATGCCGCCTTCCTGTCTTAATGTATCAAATCTGTCATACCTGCCTGTCAAAAGCTTATAAGAATAGCTCTGATGTCCTACGTCCCAGATGATCTTATCCTTCCTGTAATCAAATACCGAAAGGAGAGCGACAGTAAGTTCGACAACACCCAGATTAGATGCAAGATGTCCGCCGTTTACTGCAACTGTATTAATGATCTTGTCCCTGAGTTCCGCGCAAAGAACCTGCCTTTCTTCAGTAGAAAGGCTCTTAATCTTCTCTTCGCTGAGACTATCCGACAAAATCTTATAATCCATTTACTTGTCCCTGTTAAACAGATAATCCGTCAAAGCAATGTAATCAGAACTGTCAAGGCCGGCCTTTTCGAGTTCTCTGCAGACACTTAAAGCACTGTCATATTCTTCCTTAAGTTTGCCGGCTGCGCCTTCCAATCCAAGAAGAGTAACAAAAGTAGCTTTATCATCTCTTTCGTCTTTACCGGTATTCTTGCCCATAACCTCCGCTGAAGACGTAACATCCAGGATATCGTCCCTGATCTGGAACATCAATCCGAGATCAGATGCAAGTTTTACCAGCATTTGAGCCTTATCGTCAGCCGGATCGCCTATAAGATAATAAGGAGTTGTGACTGCGCACTCGATAAGAGCGCCGGTCTTCTTCTTCTGAAGATCATAGAGCAGGTCAAGACCTATCAGCTTATCCGTAGAAGCAATGTCTATGCTCTGACCGCCGATCATGCCGCAGATCCCTGCAAGTCTTGCCATGTTTGATGCAGCATATGAACAACGCGGATGATCTTTTGTAATTTCGAAAAGGATCTCATATGCACGGTTCAACAAAGCATCACCTGCAAGTATGGCTATGGCTTCACCATATGCCTTATGACAAGTGGGCTGACCGCGTCTTAGGTCATCATTATCCATAGCAGGCAGATCATCATGGATAAGCGAATATGTATGGATCAATTCCAATGCCAGGGCAAACTTTGCTGCGATATGCATATCTTCATCTGTAAGCCCGAGCATCTTGGAACTCATATAGATCATCATGGGACGGATGCGTTTACCGCCGGCCATGAGACTGTACATTGCAGCCTTAACGGTTATATCCTCCCTGACGCCGGAAGGAAACGCGTTTTCAAGCTCAGGAGTGATCCAGGAAGCCGTCTTTTCGAATAGATCTTTCATCTGCTGTTCAAAAGCCATAAGTTTTTCCTTTATTCGACGTCAAAAGGCTCAGTAAGTTCCTGATCCTTATTGTAGATAAGTATCTTCTGCTCAGCTTCATCCAGTTTTGCAGAACAGAACTTCGAAAGCTCTATTCCTCTGTTATAAAGCTTTATCGAATCATCAAGGGATGCTTTTCCTTCATTGAGTTGTTTTACTATATCGCGGAGTTCCGAGACCGCATTCTCATATGTCAATTCATTCTCAGGCATGAAGCTCTTTCCTTTCGTCATTCAGTTATATCTTCCTTCTTGTTTACCGTCATAACCTTTGCGCCAAAATCACCGTCACTCATGTTGATCGTGATCTCGCTTCCTGTTTCTATCTTATCAACCGAATCTACCGCCCTGTTATTGTATGTAACTATGGAATATCCCCTTTTAAGTACATTTTGGGGACCCAAAGCGATCAGAGAAGAATAAACGGAATCAAACTCTCCCCTGTAGTTCTTAACATTAAGGTTCATGTTTGAATTAAGCTGATTTATGAGGTTGGAAAGCTGCTCTTTCTGTTTATCGACATAAGCTACGGGTGAATAAAGAGCCTTGTGATTTCTTAACATGTCAAGTTCTTTTCTTCTGGCATCTATCGAATTCCTGATGGCAATATCCATCGATATCCTGCAATTAGCTATGTCATTTTCAAGATCTTCTATCTTAGGCATTACGATCTCAGCTGCCGCTGTAGGCGTATGCGCCCTGATGTCAGCAACATAATCCAGGATCGTATAATCATTATCGTGCCCTATGCCGGAGACAACCGGAATAGAACAGTTATATACGGCTCTTGCCAAGTTTTCATCATTAAATCCGTAAAGATCCTCATAAGAACCGCCGCCCCTTGCGATTATGATCACATCAACCGGACACGTATCAAGAAAATATCTGATCCCGCTTATAACATCAGAAGGACATTGAGGTCCCGATACGGCAGAAGGATATAAGACAAGGTTGAAATGCGGGTTACGGCGCCTCAAAGTATTGACTATGTCATGGATAACTGCGCCTTGAGCAGAAGTGATCACACCGATCTTAGACGGAAGGATCGGAAGCGGCTTTTTTGCAGACTGTAAAAACAAGCCTTCTTTTTCGAGCTTGGAATAGAGTTTCTTATACTGCTCATACAGATTGCCGCTGCCTGCAAGGGACATCGAATTACAGATAAGCTGCAATCTTCCGTTAACGGAATAATAATCGATCCTGCCCTTTACGGTAACCATCTGTCCGTCTTCGGGTATAAAATCAAGTCCCATGTAGTTACCGCGGAACATGACCGAATTAATGACAGCTTCTTCATCCTTTAAAACAAAATATGCGTGCCCAGAAGTATAAACGACTATCTTGGAAATCTCCCCTGTTACTTCAACGGAGGATAAAGTCGGATCATTATATACCCTGTCTTTGATATAGTTACCCAGAGCGGATACGCTGTCAAATTTCCACATGTCACAAACTCTTTTCGAAGCTGCTCAACACACCGTTGATATAAGAAGATGCGCCGTCGCCTGCAAATTCCTTGGCAAGCCTGACAGCTTCATTTATGGATACCGAAACAGGTATATCGTCACAATTTTTTATCTCGAAAACGGCGATCTCGAGGATCACTCTGTCAACTACGGGGAGCCTGTCGACTTCCCAATTTCGAAGATACTTCTCATAAAGACTGTCAACTGCTTTCCGGTCTTCGGCAATGCCGTTGACAACTTTCAGGAAATAATCAATATCAGCCTCAAGTTCGGGATTCATGTCCCTGTAAAGGCCTAAATAGGATCCGTATGATTCTTTTCTGAAATTTGTCTGGAACAGGAAAAACAGGATGTGCTTACGGGTAGTTATCCTCGTAATCTCTGATTCGTTCATTATTATCTGAACCTCCCGGGAGGTAATATTCTGTCAAGGAAATCCTTGAATTTTGATCTGTCTGAGAAGAGAAATGCTCCTACAAAGAATCCGACCAAAGTAAAAAGCACAATAAACAAAGTCTTGAAGAAACCGAAAATACAAAGCAGTATAGCGATCACGAAGAAGATAAAAGCAGATATATAACCGGCTTTCACGTTCTTCATCTTCTCAAAAAGTCTGGATAAGAATCTTTCCATATTATCTGCTCTCTACCTTAGCCGTAGCTGCCTCTACCCTGGAGACCTTAACAAAGACTTCGTCTACGATTATTCCGGTATATCTTTCGATATCTTTCTTAACTTTCTCCTGAACCTTGGTCATGGATGAAGGGATCTCAACATTAGAATAGAGGATACAAGTCAAAGACAGTTTTATCGCACCATTCTTGCCGGGTGCAACATGGCACTTGGCGCTCTTGATGCCAACCTGGGCTGATTTTGCAGAATTCAATGCAATGCTCTCGATCGCATCGGGTCCGATATCAACAGTACCGATATCAGTCTTGCGGAGTCTGGTTCTGTTAAGTCTTCCGAGAGATATGAGATTAGTCAACGATATTACGGACGTTATGAAGAAAAGAAGCATGACAGCAAGGAAAACATATCTGCTTACAGGACCTTGTGCAAAAGATTGAAGAGATGACAAAAGATGCGCAAAAAGCGAATCATCAATTAATCCATAAAGCAGGATAACGGATATGATGGCGATCAATACCGAATAGATAAACATCAATGTCCTGATAAAACGGTTCATTAAGTTTCCTCCTCAACTCGTTAGTCAATTTCACTTCCGACATCAGAAACGCCGCAAACATAAACGTCCACGCTCTCTACATTAAGCCCTGTGAATCTCTCAACGTCAGATTTGACCTGTTCTTGTATAGACCATGCCACCTCAGGAATGATCTTACCGAATTCTATAACCGGATATACCGTAATAGAAACGGAGTCAGAACCGTTCTCATCGAAAACAGCTCTGACTCCTTTACCTTCATGTACTACACCGGCTTTCTCTTTGAGCGCGACAGCAAACGACGGAACGAGTTTTACAACTCCTTCTATCTGCAATGCGGCATCAGCAGCATATTGGGCGACGAACCCTTGGGTCATTGAAAGATCGCCCTTAATGGATTCACTAAGATCACTCATAAGATATAAGCCTCAAGATACAATGTCCTCAGCAGATTGAGGACTGGCGGAGCGATTGATCAGGCACGCTCCAGATATTCGCCGGTCCTGGTATCGACACGGACGATCTCATTCTGGTTAACAAAAAGAGGAACCTTGATGACAGCGCCTGTCTCAAGGGTCGCATACTTGGTAACGTTATTAGCGGTATCGCCTCTTACGCCGGGCTCACACTCAACGATCTCAAGTTCAACAGTGATGGGAAGTTCAACGGAGAAGATCTCACCCTTGTAAGAAAGAACCTTACAGATCATCTCTTCCTTAAGGAACTTGATAGCATCACCGATAGCCTCAGCATGGATCGGGATCTGATCATAGGACTCCTGGTCCATGAAATAATAAAGGTCACCGTCGGAATAGAGATACTGCATATCTCTTCTCTCAAGCTGAGCCTGCTCGAATTTCTCGTTAGGGTTGAAGCTTCTCTCGACAACGGAACCTGTCTTAACGTTCTTATACTTAGTTCTTACGAAAGCTGCGCCTTTGCCGGGCTTAACATGCTGAAATTCAACAACCTGATAAACCTGACCGTCCATCTCGAAACACATATTGTTTCTGAAATCACCTGCACTGATCATAAATATACTCCTTCTTTATTTGTAATCTTATAGATTTTACAGAAAAACAAAGACATTGACAAGCCTTAAAATCCCGCGATAAGTCTTACAAGCTTCTCGAAAGGCCTTTTCAGAACTATATACCAGATCTCTTTTTTCTCATATTTCTCGGTAAAGACCGTATAAACTCCGGCATACTTCCCCGCAATAACATCAGTAAATACCTGATCTCCTATCATTGCTGCTTCGCTCTTGTCTTTCCCGAGAAGGGCAAGAGCTCTGTTGACTCCGTCTGGCCTGGGTTTGTGCGCATATGTAACACAGGGGATGTCTAATTTCCTGGCGATGCCGTCTGATCTTCCGCTCTTGGCATTTGATACAAGACACATGTCAAAGCCCTGTTCCCTGGCGTTTTTGACTATCTCATAGGAAAAATCCGTCGGTTCGGTTGCATGATCAGGGCCCAAAGTGTTGTCAAAATCAAGCAGAAGGCTGTTAATGCCTCTTGCCTTAAGATCATCCAGGTCAAGATCTTTAAGGGATCCTACGACCTTATCCGGTACCATGGCCTTGAATATATTCATTCTGACCGCCTTTATATTGATTTATGTCTTAAAAATTCTATCTTTTGTCATTGAAAAAGTAAATATATTACTATCCTTTATGATATTATATTCAAGTTATAGTATCAGACACGATGGAGGTCAATACAATGAAAGTAGCCAAGTTCGGCGGTTCTTCCCTTGCAGATGCACCGCAGATAATGAAGGTATGCGATATAGTCTTATCTGATCCCGCTAGGAATATCGTTGTTGTTTCCGCGCCCGGAAAAAGGTTTTCGAACGACATCAAGGTAACCGACCTTCTGATCAATGTCGTTAATGACAAACTTAACGGCGGATCAGGTGAAGAAGCGTTGAATAAGGTAATCTCACGTTTCTCGGACATTGCAGAAAAGCTTAAGGTTCCTCAGGTTGTATCTGAGATCGAAGAGAAGATCAGCCGCATCGCCAATGCCGAATACAGCACAGATAACGAACTTCTCGATTCTGTCAAAGCCATGGGTGAAGATTCATCAGCAAAGATCGTTGCTGCCTATATTAACAGCATTGGCAAAAAAGCGATCTACTGCGATCCTTCTGAGTGCGGTCTTTTCCTTGAACACGACAAGATGGGCAAGGCCATAATCCTTCCCGAGACCTACGATAATCTTTCCAAGCTTGCCGATGATCCCGATACGATCAAGGTGTTCCCCGGCTTCTACGGATATTCCAAGGAAGGCAGGATCATCACCTTCTCAAGAGGCGGATCTGACATAACAGGCTCCATTCTCGCAGCAGCAGTCAATGCCGACATATACGAGAACTGGACTGATGTTGACAGCGTTTTCGCGGTAAACCCTAATCTCGTTAAGAATCCTTTCCCGATCAAGGAGATCACATACAACGAGATGAGAGAGCTTTCATACGCAGGATTTACGGTCCTTCACGAAGAAGCCCTCTACCCTGTCTTCATCCGCAACATTCCGATCAACATCAAGAATACCAATAACCCTCAGGCTCAGGGAACCATGATCGTAAGAAACAGGACTCATTTTGAATCTTTAATTACAGGTATTGCCGGAAAGAAAGGCTTCTGCACTGTTACGATCAACAAGTATCTCATGAACAGACAGGTCGGATTCCTTGCTTCCCTTCTCCGCATCTTTGAAGAAGAAGGCGTATCCATTGAACATCTTCCTTCGGGCATCGATACAGTAACCGTTATCGTTACCAAGAAGCAGTTCACCGAAGAAAAGGAAGCAAAGATCAAGGCAAGGATCAATGATGAACTTAACGTTGATTCCATGAACATCGAAAGAGATCTTGCCATCGTCATGATCGTAGGAGAAGCAATGGCAAACTCCGTAGGTATCATGGCCCGCGCAGCAACGGCTCTTTCCAATGCCGGCATCAACCTTAGGATCGTTGACCAGGGCGCATCAGAGATCTCCATGATGTTCGGCGTATCCGAGTCCTACTGCGAATACGCAGAAAGAGTCCTTTATAAAGAATTATTCAGATATTGATCTTTTCAATACAACAAAAAGGGCACCTACCGGTGCCCTTTTTTATAACAAAATTATTGGACTACATAAACCCTTGTGATGACCGGCTGATTTGCCTTTGAAACCGAACCGTTTTCATCGTTGACTTTAACCGATGAAGCTATCTTGTCCACTACATCCATACCAGAAGTAACATGCCCGAATGCAGCATAATCACCGTCAAGATGCGGGCTGTCCTTATGAACGATGAAGAACTGAGAACTTGCGGAATTCATGTCACTGCCGTTTCTGGCCATTGAGATTACGCCTCTTACATGGGAAATATCATTGCCCTTGTATCCGTTAGACTTGAATTCACCATAGATGTTCTTATCCGATCCTCCAAAACCGTCTCCCTGAGGATCTCCGCCCTGGATCATGAAACCTTCAATGATCCTGTGGAATGTGAGTCCGTCATAAAAACCCTTATCAACCAATTTAAGGAAATTCGCACATGTACCGGGTGCCTTATCAGGCTCAAGTTCAACAGTTATGGTGCCGTAATCCTTAACCTCTATGGCAACAGTTGCCTTCTGTCCCGCAAATCTGTCAGATTCATCAGACTGTCTGGTCGTTGTTTCATCTGAATACCTGGCCCCTGCACATGACGCAAACCCGAAGAGCATCATAAGAGCAAGAAAAATACATAAGATCTTTTTTGTCATTTATAGTTCCCCCTGAATATTTATCATTTCCAAAAAGATTTATCGGAAAAATAAGGTCTTTGAGGCTGTTTGGGCTGGATCTTCTCAACTTTTTCATCATTTTTCGTTATGTTTGAGATGATCCTTGCATTTTCCAGAACAAAGTCTTTCCGGGACTTTTCTGTTCTGTCAGTAGTATAAAGGAATGATCCCAGTGAGTTAATGAGTCCGCCTATAATAAAAGTGACCTCATTCACTTTGGAATCAGTGGAATCTTCATCAAGATATTTATCGGAAAGGAAATTTGCAAGTTTTGCAAGGAAACTGTCCTGTTTTCCCCTGAATACCATAAGGGACTGTTCATCTTCAAACATATGTCCCAATAAAGAAGTCAGGAAATCTGCAGGATCTGAAAGAAGTTTATCGGAATCATTAAGTCCCGTAAGAAACATATCAAAGACTTCCTGTTCAACAAGATCCGCATATTCATAGATATCCTTATAGTGCCTGTAAAATGTGGTCTTGTTGATAAGAGCCGCCTTACACAGTTCTGCAACCGTTATCTTGGAAGGCAACATGACGGAAGAAAGCTCAAGATAAGCATTCTTTAAGTCTCTGTTAGTCTTAACGGTGCGGATATCCATTTCTTTACCCTTCCGGATCTTCTCCCTTGTCTTCGCTTTCGGATTCGGCAGATACCTTGGTTACAGAATCTGCTTCAACATTCTTATCGAAAAGTTCATCAAGATAAGAAGGATCCGTACGCTGAGTCTCAAGATATTCATTAAGTTCGTTGATGAGTTCATCAACATTCTCAGGATCGTAACCGTGAACATACATTGCCTGTTCCAGCGTCTCGCCTGCAGCCGCAATGCAGTTGATGCAGTGCATTCCCCAATCCATGAGGATATAGGAAATATTCATGGGGTCGATGGCAACGACCTCTGAGATCAACATGTCTTTTGTAATCTTCTTAACCATATGCATTATTCTCCGTAATGAGATTATTGAGCGTTATTTCCGTCACCGTTTCCACCATCGTCAGCGGGTTTGTCTGCCGGCTTTTTGGTAGGTTCCTTTGAAGGCTCAGTTGCCTTTGTCTTCTTGGTAGGCTCAGATGTATCATCCGTTGCTTTTGTGTCGGAGGTATCTGACGTAGGCTTAGGCGTTGCTGTCGGCTTGGGAGTCGGAGTAGGAGCTGCCGTTGTTGTAGTGGTAGTCGTCGTATCCTCTGTTGTCGTTGTTGTCGTTGTTGTATCTTCTGTGGTTGTAGTCGTTGTGGTGGTTGTCGTTGTCGTGGTCGTAGTCGTAGTTGCTTCTGTGGTTGTTGTTGTGGTGGTATCCTCAGTCGCTTCTGTCGTATCTTCCGTGGGAGCGGGCGTAGGATCGCTTTCCATCGGTGTCGTCTCATCGTTAAATGTCGGATCATCTGCGGAGAGCTGAGCGGTAAGAATATAACCGGTAATATTATTAGCCGTGAGAACAATAGAGAACTTTCCGTCGATTCCGACCAATGTAACCGTATCACCACGGTCCAGCTTTTCGATAATGGTGCTGTCAAGTTTTGCCTGAGAATATACGGGTGTCTGGTCAGATGTTATGTAGAGCACCTGATTGGATGACTCAGTAGTTGTTGCCTGGGTACCGTTGCTGTCGATCAGATCCCTGACATGGAATACCAGGAATGTTATCCCGAATCCCAGAAGGATGCAGACGATGAGTATAAGAACAGGGATAAGGATGTTTAAAGCCTTCTGCTTTCTGGTTACGGCATTAAGCTCATCAGCGTCATAATACTGTTCCTCAAAACCGTCTTCCCCGCTTCCGGGATTAAACTGGATCGTATCCTCGTCATCAAAAGACTCAAAACCGGAATTGTTGCGGCCTCTTCCGGCAGGATAAGGAGGCTCTTGCGCTGCTTCTTTTATGGCTCTTGCATTTGCTTTGTTGATGGGCTTGGTATCTTCATTAACTTCAGACTGAGCCCTGTTTCTTCTGGCCGGAGCCTGCTCCTGTCTTGAAAAATCAATAAACTCATCCTTGGGTTTGGGCTCATACGCTCTGGCGACAGTTGCATCCGTAGCTAGATTTGAATGAATTACGGCATCTCCGGGAAGGATGAATGTAGATTCGATCTGCATTCCGATAAGGGTAAGACCGGACTTGATCCCGTAATTGATCGCGGAATTCATTATCTCCTTAACCTTATCTTCAATTGCTATCCTCTTGATGATCGCGCCGTTGCGGAGCTGCGAAGGCATCTTGCGGGAAACGCCGAGGCCCATAAGGAAGAGCTCGTCCCCGTCTTTAAGCTTGATATTTACGTTCTTATCGGGAACCAGCTGACCATCCTGGGGCATCTTGCCCAGATACTGGGTCAGGTTCATGTTTTCGGGGTGGGTCCTCTCATCCTGAAGGGTTATAGCGCCCATCTTGAGGTATCTGTGAGCAACGGTTGATTCCTCGGTAAGAGCAAGGATCTGTGAATCCCTGAAAAGGACAGCCTTTGTAATACCCATATGGATAACTCTTAAGATGTCTCCCTCGATTACGAGCATGGTCATCGAAGTCTTCAATGCGACACCCTTATTAGCTGAGAAATTGCATACAAACACATTTAAAGTATTAACGACGCGGTTTGAGAACGCCTCAAAATCAAGGATCGTCTGATTCGAAAAATCGGCAACGATCTTCTCAAGTTCCTTATTAAGTTCGATATTCAGGATAGCGCCCAGATTATCGGGACCGATCGTTGAGAATATAGCACAGATCTGTATGGGAGATGTAGATCTTGCCGTACGGAGGAATTCATTGGGGAAATCCTCTATCTTACGTGACAGAGTGAGGAAAAACACATTCTCCTGAGGCTGATCTTTGACAAGATTAGTCTCACAAATACATGTTGATACTGTCTTACTCATTTTTTGTCTCCTTGAATATAATCTTTTAAAAGTTTATTCTGCTTGTCAAAATCCACTATCATCATCCACGGATTGTTCTGTACCTTATAAAGCTTATCGGCCGGAACACGGTATTCGCTCATATTATCGGTATAGCCGATAGCGCTCATGCCGACTCTCATCAGATCCATCGTGGTCATGTTTGTCTCAAACATACCCGCAGAAGAATTCAAAAGCTGCATTTTCTTAAAATAACTTAAAGTCGAAACCTTATTTATGAGGGCTGTAGCGATCGTTCTCTGTCTTGAAGTTCTCATGAAATCAGAATCGAGATATCTGATCCTGGCCCATGAAACAGCCTGGATCCCGTCCAAAGTCTGCTTTCCGCTTGATACGAGCAGCGGAGAATTTGATCCGTTGAGTTTATTGTCTTCTTCAATGAAATGATTAGCATATTTAACTTCGGCTGCAGAAACATCGATCTCAACACCGCCTACAAGATCGATCACATCAGCCGCACTGCCGAAGTCGAGCATGACAAATCTCTGTATATCAAGATCGAAAGTACGGTTGATCGTATTGATCATGTAACCGACTCCGCCGTAATGATATGCGTGGTTGAGCTTATCAAGCTTCTTCTTTGCTGTTGCATCCGTATCACCATGATAAACGCCGGTATCTCTCATCAACGAGATAAGCTTGATGCTCTTGGTCCTTCTGTTGATGGAAACGACTATCATGGCATCAGATCTGCCCTTATAATCCTTGACAGACCTGGCATCGACACCGAAAACGAGGATATTCTCGACATCAGGGTCCTTTTGGTCAACTTTTATGATCGGATGCTTTGAATTGTAATAAAGAGGTGTATGTCCGCCTTCTGCCCAGGAAGAGGTGGTATCCCCTCCGGTCGTACTCTTATCATCGGAAAGATCCATAGTCGCATAATCCTGCTCGGATACGACATCCACGGGAACATATGTGCCGCCGAAAGTATAGAAAAAGTAAAGGACACAGCCCAAAACGAGTCCCACAACGGCAAGAAGAATGCGGATGATTATCTTTCCGAGTCTTCTCTTTTTTTTCTTCTTGACGGGATCCTCACCGAATCCGTCCTGATATTCAGTATATATTTCTGTATTGTTTTTTCTCATTTTTACTCACCTGCTTGAAAGCCATAATTCAAGCCATAGTATTATATCACTTATTTATAAAATAAAAAGTCGGGCACTATCGGCAATATATACAATAAATGCAAATGACCGACAAATGAAAGATATATAAACAATATGTAATGATATAATCAAGACATATTCTTTTACACAAGGAGAAGATCTATGGTAAAGAAAATCATTTCTCTGCTGCTCGTAACAGCTTCCCTGTTCGCTATGGCAGCATGCAAAGGAGAGGCTGAACCGTCAGGTGAAATTGTCGTTGAATCAACTACAACAGACACATCCGCTACCGACGAGACATCTGCTCCTTCACAGACTTCTGACGAATCATCAGAAAACACTTCGCAAGTCCCTGACGGACTTTTCGATCCTAACGTGGATTTTGCGGTCAATCCTCTTACCGGTATTCAGGATATGGATAAAGCAAACGAAGGCAAGCGTTCAGTAGCAATCGTTGTAAGCAATGTTCAGGCTGCTATCCCCCAGAGAGGTGTTTCCACCCCTGACGTTATCTATGAATACATTACCGAAGGCGGCGTAACACGACTCCTGTGCGTCTACTCCGACATCAAGGATATGCCCGAGATCGGATCTTTAAGAAGCGGCCGTATCGTTTCTGCAGATCTGGCTAACGGCAACAATTCCATTTATATCCATTTCGGAAGAGAGCCCAGGGCCGTCAAGTATTTCTCCCAGAACAAGATAACACATATCGATGGCAATTACCTTTGCACGGGCAAGATGTCTTCCAAGGATTATAACGGTTACATCAAGCTCCCTAAGGGAACATATTTCTGGCGTGACAGAGACTGGGCATCCAGGAGAGCCATCGAACACACTGCCGTAACAGACGGAGTACATGTCAAGGAAGCTATCGAAGCCAAGAAGATCAAGTTTGAAGGCGATGCTCCCTTCCTCTACAACTTCGTTCCCGATAATTCCAAGGACATAGCTGCCGGAGAAGACTGCACTTATGTAAAAGCAATATTGTCATCATACATGACAAACTGTGTTTTCGAATATAACGCAGAAGACGGCCTTTACTATCACAGCCAGTACGGCAAAAAGCAGGTTGATGAGACAAACGGCAAACAGGTAGCAGTAAAGAACGTATTCCTTCTCTTTGCCAGAACAGGCCCTGCCAATACCGACAACAGGACCAATGTCTATCTTGATGAAGGCGGTGAAGGTTACTATCTTTCCAACGGCAAGAAGATCCATGTAACTTGGACAAAGAAAGCCACAAATGAACAGATAAAGATCTACAACGATGCCGGCGAAGAAGTTCAGGTCAACCGCGGCAAATCTTATATAGCAATCGGTACAAAGGGCAACTATTCCAAGATCAAATGGGAAAAGTAATCGTATATAAATACCTGTAATTTTCAGAGGCTGCCTTATATGAGGCAGCCTCTGTTGTTTTTATGACCTGAAGTCCACATTATCATCCTATTCTGAATCCACATCCACCACAAAAAGAAGTACCGGGTGTAATCGTGCCGCCGCATCTCGGACAAGTCGTGACAGAAACGGGATTATTTACAGTGGTCCCCGGAATGTCTCTTTCAAAGACCATTGTTGTTAATTGTGTCTTTTCGCCCCTTGCAGGAGTCGTCATCATCGTATGCAGGGTCAAACCTTCTCTCGCACATTCTTCATGTTGCACCTCCAAAAAATTACAATAAAGCCGCCCCGAAACGGAGCGGCCCTATTGAAACAATGGCGTTAATTATGTTTTTATCAGATGCAGCCCTGTGCTTCCATAGCAGAAGCAACCTTGAGCAAGCCTGCGATGTTAGCGCCGACAACATAGTTGTTTGGGCAGCCGACTTCTTCAGCTGTCTTATCGCAGTTCTCGAAGATGTTCTCCATGATGCCCTTGAGCTTAGCGTCAACTTCTTCGAATGTCCAGGAAAGTCTAGCGCTGTTCTGGCACATCTCAAGTGCGGATGTGGCAACACCGCCGGCGTTGGATGCCTTACCGGGTGTGAAGAAGATGCCGTTCTCGAGAAGGAACTCAACAGCGTCAGGTGTTGTAGGCATGTTAGCGCCCTCACCTACTACCTTACAGCCGTTAGCTACGAGAGTCTTAGCAGACTCGAGGTTGAGCTCATTCTGTGTAGCGCAAGGAAGAGCGATGTCACAAGGAATTGTCCAGATGCCCTTGGAACCGTTCTCGTCAGCTGTGTACTTAGCTGTAGGAACATCGTTGACATACTCGGAGATTCTCTTTCTCTCAACTTCCTTGATTCTCTTAACAACATCGAGGTTGATACCGTTCTCGTCGTAGATGTATCCGTTGGAGTCAGACAGAGCAACGACCTTAGCGCCGAGCTGTGTAGCCTTCTCAGTTGCATAGATAGCAACGTTACCGGAACCGGAGATAACAACTGTCTTGCCTGCGAAAGAAGTATTCATCTTCTTGCCGAGCATGCAGTTTACGAAGTAGCAAAGACCGTAACCTGTAGCCTCTGTTCTTGCAAGGGATCCGCCCCATGTGAGGCCCTTACCTGTAAGAACGCCTGTATATTCGTTAACGATCTTCTTGTACTGACCGAAGAGGAACCCGATCTCACGAGCGCCTGTACCGATATCACCGGCAGGTACGTCAACGTCAGGACCGATGTGTCTGTAGAGTTCTCTCATGAAGCTCTGGCAGAAAGCCATGACTTCGTTATCGGACTTGCCCTTAGGGTCGAAGTCGGAACCGCCCTTACCGCCGCCGATAGGAAGACCTGTGAGGGAGTTCTTGAAGATCTGCTCGAAGCCCAAGAACTTGATGATGCCGAGGTTAACAGAGGGATGGAGTCTAAGACCGCCCTTGTAAGGTCCGATAGCGCTGTTGAACTGGATCCTGTAACCGCGGTTAACCTGGATCTTGCCGTTGTCATCTACCCATGCTACACGGAACATGATCTGACGCTCAGGCTCTACGATCCTCTCGAGGATCTGCTTGTCGATGAGCTCAGGGTGTGTGGGAAGAGCATACTTTACAGACATGAGGAACTCATGTACTGCCTGGTGGAACTCGTTCTCTGAAGGGTTCTTTGCGATAACCTTCTGCATAAGACCGTTAAGGTATTCGTTGTCAATTGTGTAATCCATAATTACCGCCTTTCATTGTTTGTTATTTGAGATCTGTTTTCACCGTTTTTGCAAGTTTTGCACTTCATTCTTGCATTTTCGCAAAGGCGCGAAAATAGAATCTCTTAAAATCATGCTATTTAATATACCAAAGATTTTGCATTGTGCAACCGATTATAAGAAAATGAATTTTCGAATTTAAAATCTTTCAGATTTAATGAAAAAAATATATTGTTTTTTGACTCTAGCCGCCTGTCTGGATCGTATCCAACGGTTCGGTAGCAGCAGCATCAGTCGGAGACGCAGAATTAAAAGGATCGTGAGAAACAACCTCACCCCAGCCGGAAATGCCGAACATCTGCTTCATATCGTCAAATTTGACTATGTTAAGGACCCTGTTTAATGTGAAGAAAAGGAGCAGAACAAAGATTATTATCAGAAGACCTCTTCTGATGATGATCATGTGTCTTTCGGCATTGAACTTATCATCGACATGCTTGCGGGTAGTATACCCGACCAGCACATATACTTTATTGATATCCTTGCGGGGAGGTCTGTTTTTACGCTCATTGATCTTGCGGACAAAGTAATTCCTTACCTTCGAAGGGATATTCTTGATATACCGGAGCGAAGCTCTGAAAGAAGCCGTCACAAAAAGACTGACATCTTCAGTTATTCCGGACCGTCCTATATATTCCCTTGTATCTGTCGAAGATCTCATTTATCTTTCCTTCACCATATTACTTTCAGTATTATACAATAAATAATCCGAATATTTCACATGATATAAAATGAACATATCCGTTATTGAGGCTGTCCTTTTGAGACAGCCTCTTTCTCATATCAGCGTTTAACTGATATTAAACTGTGCCATGAAAATCCGAACATTAAAGAGAGCTATAAACAGTTACAGCTGCACAACTCAGTTCTCAAATCTTACAGTTGTCGATCTCTCTGTATTTGATTCCAAGTTCTTTATATGCCAGAAGAGTGATCGCTTCATTCTTGTATCTGTAGTATGAGGCCCTTGATATATACAGCATCTTAAGTATTGATTCCACGGGCTCTTCATAATAGAACGTAAGCAAAAGTACTTTAGCATAAGTGTTGGGCAAAGAGATCACATTTGTATACAAGGTTACCGCAGCTGAAGATGACCTGATCAAACGGCTGTATTCATCCTTGATGAATTCGATGAAATCATCTAAACCTGTGCTGTAGTCCAGATATATGGATGTCATGTCGCATTCAGATTTTCCTTTAAACTGCGGGTTGGATATCCTAACCGGAGCAAAGTTGCTGGAATAGATATCCTGCAGGAACTGATCGGCATCAAAACCTGATCTTTCGATCAGTTCCTTGAGATCACCTTGCATCTCGATATCAGCTTTCATATGCTTAAGCCTGATAACAAGAGATCTAATTCTGGTCTCAACTCTCCTTTTCTCGTTTTCCGAGAGCGGTTTTATTACGGAAAACTTCTTCATAGATTACCTCCTTATGAAATCTTTCAAATCAAAAGAACATAAGTTTGACAACCATAACCGTTTGTTGTACAATCTTTAAAAGAAAATATGTTCGGAGGTGTAATCATGGCACAGAATGAGACAAAATCACAGAGAACTTTGGAAAGGGTTTATGCCTATATCAAGGAATATATAAGCAAGAATGCCATCTCCCCTTCTGTTCGCGACATCTGTACCGGCGTCGGCCTTAAGTCCACATCATCCGTTCATACCTATCTCAAGAAGCTTGATGAGTCGGGGATCATTGAATACCGTCCGGGCATGAGAAGAGCAATCATAATTAAGAATATGGATGATCTTCCGACTGCAGACATTACTCCCTTAAGGGATGATTGCGCCAAAGTCTATTGTCTCGGCAAGATTACTGCCGGTGAGCCTATTCTTGCCACCGAAGATTATTCGGAGACCTTTTACATCAACAAATCCATCATAGGAAATAATGACTGCTTTATGCTTAAGGTCAGGGGCAACAGTATGATCGATGCACATATCCTTGACGGTGACTATATCATCGTCAGGAAGCAGGAATACTGCGATGAAGGTGATATAATTGCCGCCCTCATTGACAATGAAGCAACAGTCAAGAGATTCGGTAAGCTTAATGGTCAGCCTTATCTTTTCCCTGAGAATGAGCAATACTCCCCTATTCCGTTTAATAAGGAAGATTGCAGGATCTTAGGCAAAGTAGTCGGATTACATAGATATTCCATATCCTGATTTTATCACCTCCTTATCTCTATTTTCGAAAAAACAAAATAACAAAAAGGGCTGTTTCATATCAATGAATCAGCCTTTTTACATACAACAACAATAAATTACTTGGATCTTATCTGTTCGATTATCTCATCTGCGCCCGTACCGAACGGGATCCTTACGATATCCGGCATGGACCTGAACCAGGTCATCTGCCTTTTCGCATAGTGCCTGCTGTTTAGTTTTATCTTTTCCCTAACCTCGTCCAAAGCTATATTACCTTCAAGATATCCGGCAAACTCTTTATATCCTATTGCCTGGAAACATGTTGAACTTCTGTCGGCATCAGATGAATATAGAGATCTGGCTTCATCTTCAAGACCTTGATCAAACATCAGATCAACTCTTTTATTGATCCTGTCATATAACAATTCTCTTTCAACATCCAGGTAAAAGACCTTGAAAGGATATAAAGGCCCATTCTTTCTTGACTCGGAGTTTTTCTGAGTGAATGTCTTCCCTGTCGCTTTATAAACGGCAATTGCTCGTATAAGGCGCCTTGTATTATTGGGATGGATCTTTGAAGCTGCTTCGGGATCTATTTGTTTAAGATCCTCATACATAACCTCGGCTCCTGATCTTTCCAATTCGGAATAAAGCTCTTCCGTAATCTCGTCGGGGATCTCAACATCACCGTAATCCAGTCCGTATATCAGGGCTGATACATATTGCCCTGTACCGCCGCACACTACGGGCAGTTTTCCTTTATCCAGCAATCCGGATATGACTTTGACTGTTTCATCAGCATATTCCTTTACTGAATAATCCTGTCCGGGATCGATAATATCTGTCATGTGATGTTTGACTTTAAGTCTTTCTTCCCGGGAATCTTTTGCCGTTCCGACATCCAGAGTCCTGTATATCTGCATTGAATCGCATGAAATGAGTTCTCCGCCCGTCTTTAAACAAAGGTCAATAGCAAGACTGCTTTTACCTGATGCAGTGGGACCTGTTATGACAGGGATATAAGAATACCCGTTTAGATAATCAGCAAGATCATTCATAACATCACACAATCCTTCTGAAATTCTTATCAAAATCTGTCTTGGATATCTTGAAGAAAGTCGGTCTTCCGTGCGCACAATGATAAGGATCGTTGAGATCATAAAGACTGTCTATAAGACTTAATGCCTCCTCCTTGCTGATAACATCACCTGCACGGATGGCGGCCTTACAAGCAGTTGTCTGAATAAGACTGTACCAGATGTTTCCGGGTGCCGGCAGATCTCTTTTCATGTCAGATAAGACATCGGTAAACATTCCTTCTATGTTGTCTTTTCTGCCCTGCATCGGAACAGCCCTTAAAGCGATCTGTCTGCCGTCAGTAAGTTCTATGTCATAACCGTTCTCGCTAAAGCGGTCCAGATTATCTGAGATAAACATGTAATCAGAGGCAGATACATTGATTATCTGCGGAACGAGCAGCATTTCGGATTCAGTCTGTTTCCCGGAGGAAAACTTAGCCATGTACTTTTCATACATGACTCGTTCATGAGCTGCATGCTGATCAACAAAGAATACGCTTTTCTCATTCTGCATGATGATATATGTCAGGAACAATATGCCTACGTATTCTGAATTAACAAGTTCTTCTATGTCTGAACCTGCGTTTTTCGAGGAAGGAACATCAGAAACCGGAACCTCAGGCTTTTCTTCAGGTTTGACATCATCATCAAATGACGGTTTAAATCCCGAAAGAATCTCAAGCAATTCGTTGGAACGCTTGATCTCATCCTTATCGGGTCTCGATTCAACATTTCTTCTCTGCTGATCAGTCGTAAGCTTATGAGATGAGGGAATGCCGGCATCGGTTTTTCTTTCAATACGGCCGACAGGCATTTCAAGTTGAACACCTTTAGATTCTTCAACAGGCAGAACATCTTCAGGCGCGAAAAAGTCATCACGGGTAGATCCTTCAGATGTTATGGCATCGCGCAGAGCATGATATACGAGCCTGAAGACATCAGGATCAGACGAAAACTTCACTTCAGCCTTTTGCGGGTGAACATTAACGTCAACGAGACCGTTATTGCAGTAGATCATAAGAACAGTAACCGGATACTTATTTTTCATTACAAAATTACGGTATGCCTCATCTATTGCAGCAGACACGGTAGAACTCTTGACGGGTCTGTCATTAACGAATACCAGCTGCATCTTCCTGTTATTCTTTACATAAGAAGTCTTCCCCGCAAAACCTTTGATCTTATAGCCTTCATATTCATTATCGATCTCGATGAGCGAATTAGCGAATTCCGCACCGTATACTGCGTAAACTGCGTCCTTTACCGAACCGGTACCGGGCGTCTCAAGGACAGTCTTGCCGTCTTTGATCAGCTTTACGCTGACATGAGGATTTGCAACAGCCAGTTTTTCGACAACCGTAGCAATATACATTCCTTCAGTAGAATCTTTCTTAAGGAATTTATACCGGGCGGGAACATTCCTGAACAGTTCCCTTATCTCTACGACAGTACCGGAATCACAGGAGGCAGGGCCTTCGGACTTTAATTGACCGTCCTCATAAACTATCTTGCTTCCGCTAACGGAATCTTTAACTGATGTAATGAGAGTAACTTTTCCTGAACAGGATGCGATAGAAGCAAGAGCTTCTCCCCTGAATCCCTGGGTTGCCAAACTAAAGATGTCTTCATATTTTGAAAGCTTTGACGTTGCATGAAGAACGAAAGCAAGCTTTGCATCTTCTTCACTCATGCCGCAGCCGTTATCGGTAACGCGTATCATCTCGATGCCGCCGCCCGAGATCTCGATCTTTACATTATCGGCTCCGGCATCAACGCTGTTGTCGAAAAGTTCTTTTACGACCGAAACAGGCCGTTCTATGACTTCTCCGGCTTTAATGGCATTGGCTGTTTCCCTGTCGAGTACTTTGATAACGCTCATTGCTCTCCCTCCTCGGTAATCTGCTGAGAAAGGTCGTAAAGGATATTAATAGCTTCAATGGGCGTAAGCTTGGAAATATCAATGGATCTGATCGTCTGTCTGATCTTATCTTCCTTACGGTAAACGACGTTTTCGGGATTAAAGAACGAATCCTGACCGGGCATTATGGAATCGACCAGTTCGTTATTGCCTTCGCTATCCTGTTTATGACCGCGAAGCACCTTGAAATCACCGATCCTTTCAAGTTCGGACAATATCGAGCGGCTCCTTTCAAGAACCCCTTCGGGAATGCCTGCCAGTTTGGCAACTTCTATTCCGTAACTGTCAGAAGTACCGCCATCCAGGATCTTATGAAGGAAAACAACGCTGTCGTTGTCTTCGGCCACTTCAACATGGCAGTTAAATATGCCCCTGTGCATGAGGGATAACTGATTAAGTTCATGATAATGTGTCGCGAAAACGGTCCTGGCATAGAGAATGTTAGGATCGATTATATATTCGGTAACAGCCCAGGCGATGGAAAGGCCGTCATATGTTGATGTTCCCCTGCCTACCTCATCAAGAAGGAGAAGGCTCTTCCTTGTTGCATTCTTAAGGATATAGGAAACTTCGCTCATCTCAACCATGAAGGTGGATTGTCCGATTGATATGTCATCAGATGCTCCGATCCTCGTGAAGATATGATCAACAAGTCCTATCCTTGCAGATTTAGCAGGTACATATGAACCTATCTGCGCAAGAAGGACTATGAGCGCGATCTGGCGCATATAAGTTGATTTACCGGACATATTGGGTCCCGTAAGGATGCAGAGTCTCTTTTCTTCATCGATCAATGTATCGTTCGGAACAAAACCTGAAGCATCTTTGATCATCTTCTCGACTACAGGGTGCCGTCCTTCTTCTATAACAATGTCTTCCGAATCATCGACTATGGGCCTTACATAGTTTTCGGATGACGCAAGGTTTGCAAGTGACGAGATAACATCAAGCAGAGCTATTGCCCTGGCTGTGGCAAATAATCTTTCGGAAGCATCCTTTACTTTGTTTCTGATCTCTGTGAAGAGCTCATATTCAAGAGCGATCCTCTTTGCCGAAGCGCCTACTATCTTATCTTCGAGTTCCTTGATATCAGGAGTTATGTAACGCTCATTATTCGCAAGAGTCTGTTTGCGGATATATTCGGAAGGAACGTTTTCGCTCTGAGATCTGGGGACCTCGATATAATAACCAAAGACCTTGTTATATCCGATCTTAAGAGTTTTTATTCCGGTCCTCTCCCTCTCGCCTGCTTCTTTTTGCATGATAAAACCCTTGGCGTTTGTAGCTATATCATGTAGTTCGTCTCTTTCAGCCGAATAACCTTCGCGTATGATATCACCGTCAGTAATGGTGACCGGCGGATCGTCAGCTATGGACTTTTCGAGAAGTTCACATATGTCTTCCATTGTATCAAGATCACGTTTAATGTCTTTAAATACACCTTTGCTGTAGGGTTCAAGACATTTGGCTATAAAGGGAAGTTTTCCCAGGGAATTTCTTAAAGATATGAGATCCCTTGCATTTGAGGTGCCCAAAGATACCTTTGCAGCAAGCCTTTCTATGTCGTAAAGCCCTGTCAGACCTTCGGTTATCTCCATTCTTGATATGTAATTATCGTAGATCTCATTAACTGCATCGAGACGCCTGTTAATAGATCTGACATTGATAAGAGGCTCTTCAAGCCACTTTCTGAGAAGCCTGCTGCCCATTGCAGTCTTGGTCTTATCGATAACTGAAAGCAAAGATCCTTTCCTGCTGTTGCCGCGGATCGTCGAAGTAAGTTCAAGATTGGTCCTTGTTGCCTTATCAAGCTCCATAGTATCGGATATCTTGAAAATATTAACGGAAGTCATGTGATCCACTTCACAGGTCTGAGTATGCTTGGCATATAAGAGCAGAGCATTGCATGCATCAAACATCAGCCCGGGATCGGGAAAATGAACATCATCAACGACGATTATCTTGGATTCCTTAAATTCCTTAGCTGAAAAATCCCTCTCGCTCCTTAAGGTAAATGATATCTCCGTTGCCTTGACTAAAGTCTTATACTCTGCTGTCTCAGAGAAAGCCTCGTTATGGATAATCTCTGACGGCATGTAACGCGAGACAAGGTTCATGAAATGCTCACCGTTATCGGATGATGTCAGCTGGGTTGCATTAAATTCTCCGGTAGATATATCTGCAACGGCAATTCCGAACTGGGAACCTATGCACATGACGCTCATGAGATAGTTGTTCTTATGTTCATCCAGACCGGAACTGTCGGTCAAAGTGCCCGGAGTCATGACCTTTACTATTCCGCGCTTAACGAGTCCTTTGGCGGTCGCGGGGTCTTCAAGCTGCTCGCAGATAGCAACCTTCTCCCCCATCGCAACCAGCCTGTTTGCATAATTCAGGTAAGCATGATGGGGAACGCCGCACATGGGAGCCCGCTTATTGCTTCCGCAGTCTCTCTGCGTCAGAGCAAGTTCAAGTTTCGGTGCAACATATAAAGCGTCATCGAAAAACATCTCATAGAAGTCGCCTAACCTGTAGAAGATGATCGTATCGGTCATCTTGCTCTTGAGGTCGGCATAAAGCTGCATCATCGGGGACAGCTCGTCATAACTGATATCTTTAAGTCTTAAGTCATTGCTCATCTTATGATATCCCCCGCCATGATGCCGTCAACGGAATAAGGTCTGGCTCTTTCGATCTTAACAGGGATCAAGGCTCCTTCAAGATCATCGCCATCTGCTATCCCGGCTTTCTTTATGAATTCGGGATCCGCTCTGAAATTAACGAGATGATTTGTTATGGTCCTTCCGGAATAGATCTTATCGTCGCCTTTGCTGATCCCTTCAGTCAAGACTTCCATGGTCTTTCCGACAAGAGCGGAATTCGACTTGAAAGCAAGGTCATTCTGGAGTTCCAAAAGCCTTGCAAACCTTTCTGATACGATCTCTTTGGGGATCTGATCTTCATAATCATATGCAGGCGTACCGGGTCTTGCCGAAAATTCAAATGTAAATGCAGCATCAAAAGCAGCTTTTCTGACGGCTTCCAAGGTAAGTTCGAAATCTTCTTCCGTCTCTCCCGGGAATCCGACGATAATATCAGTCGTAAGGCTGCCGCCGGGAACTTTTTTCCTGAATGAATCCGCAATATCAAGGAAAGACTTGAGATCATACGGTCTGTTCATCTTCCTTAACAATCTGTCGGAACCTGACTGCAAAGCCAGATGCAGATGCTTTTCGATATTATCCCTCTCACCCATAAGCGAAAGAACCTCTTCCGACAGATCTTTGGGGTGAGATGACATAAATCTTACTCTAGAAAAGGCCTTGATGGATGATGCAGCATCCAGAACATCTGCAAATCCTTTAGTATTTCCTTCGTTATCGATACCTTTGTAGGAATTGACATTCTGTCCGAGGAGCATGACTTCCCTGTATCCCGCATCTGCCAAAGCATTAAGCTCATCCCTGACCGAATCGAAATTTCTGGATCTTTCCCTGCCTCTTGTATAAGGAACTACACAATATGAACAGAAATTATTACATCCGTACATTATCGGAAGCAAAGCTCTGAACCTGCGTTCTCTCTTTATGGGAAGATATTTGTCTTCAACAAGATAATCAATATTATCGATATCGATCTTCTGATGTTTGACGGCAACTGACGCAAGCATCAACTCAGGGAATCTGTGGAGCTGCTGAGGATCGAAGACCAGGTCAACATAAGGATAAGAAGATCTGATCTTATCTACATTTTTGCTTATCTTCATCATGCAGCCGCATACTGCAATAAATGAAACAGTCTTGTCTTTCTTGAACTTCTTATATACACCCAGATTTCCGAAAAGACGGTCCTCGGCATTTTCCCTGATGGCACAGGTGTTCATTACGATGACATCGGCAGGGATCAAATGATCGGATCCTGCGGGGATCTCAACAGGAACAAGGCCAAAACTTTCAAGCATTCCCGCCAGTTTCTCACTGTCAGATTCATTCAGCTGGCAACCGTACGTAATAAGGTTATAAGTTATCTTTCTTCCCAGTTCGGAAGATCTGGAAGCAAAGTATCCTTTAAGTTCTGAAGCAGCTCTTACCGAGCTTTCTATCTCTTTATCATCAATTGTATGAATTGCCATATTTATCCTCATTTCTATAACTTAGATATTATACAAGATAATGTAATATCTTTGTGAACTTAAATAAAAAATATTATATAATGCTTATTATGGTTATTAGCGATATGAAGAAGATCATAGAAAGATCGGCCGCAGCAGTCCTTGCGTGCGTCATTATCTTATCCTCAGGGATCGCGGTTTTTGCTGATCCGGAAACTGAAGGAACAGATACCACAACGACTACAAGTGCCGCTGAAGATAATAAACCTTCGGCTTCCATAAACGAATCCGGCCAGTCTGACAGCACTTCCGAGACTACCACTGCAATGATCTCACAGGATATGCAGAGGACAGATCTTCTTAACGAAAAACAGAAAAATGTTCCCCAGATAACTTCTTCAGCTTATATCCTGTACGATGCTGATTCCGGTGCAATAATAGCAGGTCATAATTATAACGACCGCATGGAGCCTGCTTCAACAACAAAGGTAATGACTGTGCTCTTAGCACTTGAGACACTTGACATGTCCGAAACAGTAACCGTCAATTCCGACATGGCAGCCAGGATAGCACTTATCGAAAAAGGATATGTAAAACTCGGACTCCAGGAAAACGAAGAGATCTCCGTCAAAGACCTTGTATATGCATCCGTATTGAAATCCGCAAACGACGCAGCACTGGTACTCGGCATGCATATGGGAGGCACTGAAGAGGATTTCTGCAAAAAGATGAATGCAAAGGCTAAGGAGTTAGGATGCATAAATACCACTTTTACGTCCTCGTTCGGAGAAGCTAAGTCAACAAACCTTGTTTCCGCATACGATCTGGCGCTTATCCTTGAAGAAGCCGTTAAGAAAACAGACTACAGCAAGATAGCAAGAACGCTGACTTATTCTATTCCCGCTACCAACAAATACAGCGAAGCGCGTGAGATTACCAATGCCAACCGCTTCGTATGCACAACAGAATACGGATATGAATACTACATCGGCGGCAAGACCGGATATACAGATTCAGCAGGATATACTCTCTGTGCAGCCGCCAGAAAGAACGACAGAACACTTATAGGCGTTGTTCTTAACTCTTCGACCGCCACATCGAGATATTCTGACCTGATAAAGCTTTTCGAATACGGTTATTCGGATTTTACGACTGTTACGATCGATCCTTCTGAGTTTACGGCACTTGTTAACGAGACCAATCAGCGCCTGGAAGAGTTGCTTTCAACAACAGACCTTTATATCTCCGAAGAAAACACGGCATATATCGACTTCCTTACTGTAACGGCTGAGCGCGCTCAATCAGGTTCTTCCAACAAAGTAGAACTAAAAGATGTTGTCATCGATACGACCCAAAGCGAGCAGCAATTAACAATACCTCTTTGTAAGGTTTATTCCGACAAGACCTATGTAATCGGAAACATCAATATCAAGATTAGGCGCAAATCAGGCGTTGTCGAGATCAACCCTGAGAAAAAATCCACCCTGACTCCCATCAGAAACATACTGATAACTGCAGCGGTAGCCTCAGGACTTATCCTTATACTCATCATTTCCCTTCTCATATTCAGACACATGCTTATCAAGAGAAGAGGCGATACCTACCGCGGCAAGTCCAAAATGCTTTGACAGGTCAAAGTGACTTAATCATCCTGTTATAGGCTGATACTATTGCACGTACAGACGACTTTGTAACTGAAGATGATACTCCTGCACCAAGATAAGTCTTATCAGATCCATCAGCCTTGATCTCGATATAAGAGATAGCAGCCGAATCTGAACCGCTCTTCATGGAATGCTGGCTGTAGTTATTGATATAGAACTTTACGCCCGTATAATCACAGAAAGCTTCGACAAAACCTGCGAGGAGACCGTTTCCGCGGCCAACGATGGTCTTCTCCACCCTGTTGTCAGTTATGGACGCCTTAACCTCAGATTCACCCTCTGACACGATAGTCTCGGCAAATGACAATACCCAATAAGGTTCCATGACGTTTATGAATTCATCGTCAAACAGATCGAAAACCTGTTGAGGCAGCAATTCGATATTGTTCTTGTCAGTCTCCTCTTTAACAACCGCCAGGAATTCCTTCTGGAAAGGCTTAGGCAGCTGAATACCGAAATACTTGTCCAGGACAAAGAATATTCCTCCTCTTCCGGACTGGGCATTTATCCTTATGATCGGCTCATATTGACGGCCTACATCAGCCGGATCGATCGGCAGATAAGGTACGGACCAGATTGCTGACTTCGTCTCTTCCATCTTCTTGATGCCTTTATTGATCGCATCCTGATGGGATCCGGAGAAAGCCGTAAAGACCAGTTTGCCGGCCCAGGGATGACGCGGTTCAACAACCATCCCGGTACACTCCTCATAAAATTCGATGATCTTATTCATGTCTGAAAGATCAAGTTCAGGATCAACGCCGGTCATCATCATGTTGATCGCCAAAGTGATGATGTCTACATTTCCTGTCCTCTCCCCGTTTCCGAAAAGAGTTCCCTCCACTCTGTCAGCGCCAGCCATGAGACCCAATTCAGACGATGCGACGGCGCATCCCCTGTCATTATGCGTATGCAGTGATACCAGGATCGAATCACGGTATCTGGTATTGCGGCAAAAATATTCGATCCTGTCGGCATAGATATTAGGAGACTGGTATTCAACCGTCTCAGGAAGATTGATGATCACCTTTTTGTCGGGTGTGGGCTTCCATACATCCAATACTGCATCACATATCTCCACGGCAAATTCAGGCTCCGTGGAAGAGAAACTTTCGGGGGAATACTCGAGTGTAAAATCAGTCCCCGAATCATCGGAAGATATATAATCAGCGATCATCGTGGCGCCTTCAACTGCAAGATCAATACACTCACGGCAGCCGAAGCCGAATACGACTTCGCGCTGGATCGTACTCGTGGAGTTGTAAAGATGAACAACTGCTTTCTTACAGCCCTTCAAGGCCTCCATTGTCTTATCTATGATGTGTTTACGGGATTGAGTCAGCACCTGTATCGCGACATCATCAGGAATAAGATCATTTTCGATAAGATAACGGCAGAAATTATAATCCGTATCTGAAGCTGCCGGGAATCCTATTTCTATAGTCTTAAAACCTATCTCAACGAGGAAAGCAAAGAAAGCAGCCTTCTGCTCAAGCGTCATGGGGACTTCCAAAGCCTGATTGCCGTCACGAAGATCTACAGAACACCATTCCGGCGCTTTTGTGATCGAATTGGAAGGCCATTTGCGGTCAGGAATGTTAACCGCAGGCATCGCCTCATACTTTCCGTAATTCATGTTTTTCATCTAAGTACCTCCAAAAACAATAAGACCCTTCATCTCCATAGAGACGAAGGGTCATTCGCGGTACCACTCTATTTCATTCCTTAACGGAATGCACTCATCAGACAAAGAAAGATCTTTATCCTGATCCGTTGTAACGTACGATCGGTACGTTCCTCCCTAATATCCTCTGAGTTCGGAAGGACAGCTCCGGGGCGAGTTCCTTTCACTATTGCCTTAGATCTTACACCGGCCGATCTATCTCTGCGAAGCCATTCGTGAAAGTAATATTCCTCATCAACGCCTTTGTTGATTATTCAATTATCGTTAATCTAACAGATTACAGGATCAATGTCAAATCATCCCTTATCATTGACATACTTATCGTACTTATAAAGGAAAGTTACAATCTGACGCCTGTAGCAATTGGCATTAGGACGGAAAGTACCGTCATCAAATCCGACAAGGATCTTCTTTTGTGATGCCCAAAGAACTGCCTTATAGAAATAATCAGTCTTTTCAACATCAGAAAACTTATTCTTATAGGAATCCGGTTCCGGCTGGCCTGCTGCTCTCCAAAGGAAGGTTACTGCATGTTTTCTGGCGCAGACAATCGTAGGCCTGAAGGTATCATCTTTATATCCTTCAACGATCCTGTTCTCATTGCCCCAAATACATGCAAGATAGTAATAATCAGTTATCTTTACATCAGTAAACTTGCATTTTGCAGCCTTAGGCAAAGGCTGTCCTGCAAGTCTCCAGATGAAGGTAACCATCTGAGCTCTCGTACATTCCTTGGCAGGCTTAAACAAAGTCTGGTTGTTATAACCTTCAACAACACCCGCATCAGTAAGATAGTATGTGGGGACATACCAGAAATCCTTTTTATCGGTGACATCTTTATAAAGGACATTTACAGAACAGGAAGCACTCTTGTTAGCGCAATAAACGGTTATCGTAACAGATCCGGATTTCCTTGCTGTGACATTGCCCTTCTGGTCAACTGAAGCAATAAGAGGATTAGAAGAGATCCACCATCTTCGAAGATCCGTACCCTTTACAGTAGCATTTAATGTCAGTTTATCTCCGCAAACGATCTTAGCAGACTTCTTATCGAGCTTAAGGCTAACATCGGGCTTAGTAGTAGGAGACGACGTAGCCGCAGCAGTTGCAGCAGGCGTATCACCGGGGTCCGTTATGTCAGCGCGGATATTATTCGATGCCAGCAGGACAGCTCCGCCAATAAGAAAGGCTGCTGCGATCACGGAAACTAACGTTTTGATCTGAATCCTCATGTTGTATTTCCTCCCGTTTATCGTCTTATCCTTTTTTGTTGATAGCTTTATCATACTTATATAAGAACGTTACCATCTGACGTCTAAGGCAATCGCCGTTCGGACGGAATGTGCCGTCGGAATATCCTGCAAGGATCTTCTTCTCGGATGCCCAAATGGTTGCTTTGTAGAAGTAGTCCGTCTTCTTTACATCCTTAAATGGATTTTGGGTCGTCTTCGTAGAAGGCTTGCCTGCAAGTCTCCAGAGGAAGGTAACAGCATGCTTTCTGGCACAAACGATCTGAGGACCGAAGGTTCCGTCCTTATAACCATCTACAATCTTATTCTCATTACCCCAGATACAGGCTTTGTAGAAATAATCCGTCTTCTTGACATCCTTGAACTTACAGGTTGTTGCCTTAGGCTTGGGTTCGCCCTGAAGTCTCCAGATGAATGTTACCATCTGTGCACGGGTACACTTATTCGCAGGCTTGAACTTGGTCTGATTATCGTAACCCTTTACTACACCCTTAGCCGTCAGGTAATTGGTAGGTGCGAACCAGAAGTCCTTACTGTTAGTGACGTCCTTATAAAGAACTGTTACTGTACATTTTGCGCTCTTACCTGCAGCAGTTGCTGTAATGGTCACTTCACCTGCCATCTTAGCTGTAACTTTGCCCTTGCTGTCCACTGTTGCAACTTTAGTATTAGAAGATTTCCAGGT
>JAIKVV010000071.1 GCA_024685385.1 Saccharofermentans sp.
ACGGCTGGGAAAGTGACAACTGCGATATCCGCAATTGGCTTAACACGACATTTATCGGCGAGGCCTTTTCAGATGAAGAGCGGAATAAGATAGTCAATAAGACCGGTGACGATGTCTTCCTTTTAAGCATTGAAGAGGCATACAGATACTTTAAAGATGACAACGACCGCATCCTTTCCACCGGTGATAATCTGGGATGGTGGTTAAGATCCAAGGGAGCATATCCTGATCATGCGGCTGTAGTAGATACTTCCGGACTATACCCCGGCATTATCGATGACGAAGGCGGCCTTGTCTTCTGTGAAAGAGGCGTCCGGCCGGCAGTTTGGATCAAGCTTGATCATGCAGATAACGGTGATGCAAACGTAGTTGAAACTGTATCCGATTGCGGATGCTTTACTCTCCGGAAGACAGGCTCGGACACATACATAACAGGTCTGACAGAAAAAGGATTGGAAGAGGAAGAACTGCTAATCCCTGCCGGCGCAGAGATCTTCTGCTGCATCAACGAAGGAAAAGCCAAAACTGTTTCTTTCGAAAGCGACAACGATATCGACTATGGTCATATGTTTACAAGAATGCAGAAGCTGGAAACAATAAAGCTGCCCGCAAACCTTACTAAACTCGGCTGGCTCTCGACCTGTCCGAATCTCAAGGAAACAGATATTCCTGAAGGCGTTACCGTGATACCGGTCAACTGTTTTCTTAACGACAGCAAACTGGAGACAGTCACTGTCAGAGGCAATCTGACAGAAATAAGATGCTTTGCTTTCGGCGGATGTCAGTCATTGAAAACGATCGATCTTCCGGATTCTGTTACAACAATAGATTCATTTGCTTTTGCCGCATGCGAATCGTTAAAAGAAGTTACTTTGCCAAAGGATCTTAAAAATGCAGGTGAAAGTATATTTGGCGGCTCAGGCGTCAAGACGATTACTGTTCCACAAGAACTTCAGTTAGAGAAATGGGACAGTTCGTCCTTTGATACCATGACGCCCGATCAATACACAGTTAAGGTCGTAAAAGGATCCTGGGCAGACATTCACTTTGATGAAGTATTCACCGGAAACGTGTCAAAGGAGTACTATTGATACCTTTGTCCGGAATCCTTCGCAAAATATCTTATATTTGATATACTGAATCCATTACCGGAAGCCCCGCAAGATATTGGAAACATAGTGTTTCAGAGGTGTGTTATGTTTTATGTTCTTCTTTTTGCAGCGGCATTCTTCTTTATACTTGCCGACCGCAAGATCCGCACTTCTCAGATCGCAGCTTTCTGCGTGACATTGACTGCCTGCCTTGTTCTCACAGGCCGGATCGTGGCCAACGGCAACAGGATTAAAGTCATCGGTAGCGGAGGATCGCGTATTACAGGGGTTTTCCTTACGATAACAATATGTATCTTCCTGACTTCGCTTATCTTTCTTTTGCTCTATCTCCTCGGCAGCCTCTTAGGCAAAGCCATAATGCCGGACTCAAAAGACGGTTTGGCAAACAAGATCACATCGACGGTCTTTTTCATAGCCGGAACATTTATTACTCTTATCAGCGGTCTGAACCTGATGTTTATGAGCAGGATCCTCAAACTCGGGCCCAGAATCATCCCGATAGAATCGCTGCGGAAAGATGCTGTCAAGATCAGGTATTTAATACATGAATTTGCTGTCCCGCTTCAAACCCTTCAGTATCTCCTTTTATTATTCGGATCCATTTTGTTCCTCATATTTATACTCTGTGGCGTCAGGATCGCAGTCAGAAAAGGTCTGTTTAAGGACTTGAACGGTATTGTCAAACCGGATAAGAAGGACCTGAAGAGAAGTAAGGCTCTTCTCATAGGCGAGATCCTTTCCGGCATCGGATTTGCAGGAACACTGATAATATCTTTGATCTGCATCTTTACATCCAAACAAAGCGGCAGGATCTACTTTTTCGACGGTTACACACACACGAAGATCTTAAGCGGACTTGCGCTTTTGCTCATGCTGACGGGAACTGTATTCCTGATCATCGGATTGCTAATCCTTTCGGAAAAGAGACAGATGAAGTTACAGAAGCTGAGCGTCCATATCGCTTCAGTCCTGATCGCACTTTCCTGTTCATCATCCATTTTGATGATACTGAATGCGATGAGATGGCTCTTCAAGATCCGCTGAACAGAAGAATCGGTTTAACGGGATTCAGAAACGAATTCAGTATACGCAAAAAAGGCTCCCATAATGTGTATCTCAAAAACTCTTCTTACAAAACTATCCTATGCAAGTTTTGCACCTCGCTTGAATGTACCAATGAAAAACTGAAAGATAGTTATTTCGAAAAAACATACAACTATAAACGTCCACATCAGCTTCTTTACCCTAAAAGCCTCATTGGCCATTCCGTATTTGATTTGAAATCGATTAAAAACCATGCCTTTAAACAAAGCACTTAAAGATTTTTTCTTTATACTGCCAAGAACTCTATAAAATTCATATTGCTGTTAGCTGTCAGAACTGCCTGATTGAATATTTGCCTTTTGTCTTTTATAATCGTGGCGTAAACATTTAAGGGGGAGATTATTATGAAGAAAAAACTCGTTTCTGCAGTCCTTCTGTCTACGATGCTCCTGAGCGCATGCGCTTCCAAGGATACTGACAAGAAGGGCAGTGAGCCCGCAAAAGAAACCACCGAAGCTACGACAACCACCGAAGCTACGACAACCACCAAGACTAAAACAAAGGAAACTACCGAAGCAACTGAGGCTACAACCACTGAGACAAGCGTTAAATCAGATGATCCCTTAGCCCTTTGGATCGATGCTAACTTAAACTTCGGCCACGACGCAGGTGACGGCTATATCATTAATGGCAAAAACACATCCATGGCGGAATACTATGCGGCCCTCGAGAACGATCCCACCATGAAGAGCATCGACGCTTACTATAATCTGTACAGTTCTCCACTCAGATACGATGAAGTCTTCGAAAGCGCACTTACCGATTGCGACTACATCACAACGACTCAGATCGAGTTTGAAAGCCACGGCATAGTAGAAGGCGCAGTTCCTGAAGAAGGCGTAAGGATCGATGAAGATAATTGTATGACATACTACACGATCGATGTTCCCCAGTTTACATTGAGCGGGGCTGATGTCAAAAAAGCCAACAAAGCAATAATAGATTTTGCTAATAGTGCAGATTGGTGGTACGGACCCCCGAATGTTCGTTATCAGCACTTCGAGCGCGACGACGGCACGAAGACAGTTATCTTCTTCTTTGGCGACGGCTATGACGACAGTGAGTTCAAGGTGTTTAATTTCGATAAGGATAACAAACTTATGAGCGCTAATGCCGTTATAAAGAGTGCCGGAATGGATCCTGCGACTTTCAAGAAAAAAGCCAAGAAAACCGTTGCTGAGTCTCTCTTTTATGCAAATGACTTGTCGCTCTATGTACATAGCCTAAGCATTGACTGCGATTATGTCTCTGCGATCAACGATCCTTCCGATATCTTCGTTAACAAAAACGGCAATCTCGTTGTCTTTGTCCATTCCTCGATGAGAGATGTTGATGGCGAATACCATATTCCGGTTATTTTCGATAAAGACCTTGAGCTTTCTACGGAAGTCCTTGAAGAAGAATTCAACATTCTTACTGTGGACTGGATCATTGAAAAAATGCGTACCTTCGAATTTGGCGGCGGCGAACCTATCGTAAGCAATACAACGATTGCCGATATCGATACGACAACAGCGGGGGCTACTGAATTTTACGGTCTCAAGAATTTCGTCTCCTGGAATAAAGAGGGCGCCACCAAGGATAAGTGGTACTACGAAGGAATCCTCGGCGCAGCCGTAACTGAGGATACCACATATAAGTACGAGATCTACTTTAACGGCAAACTGATAAAAACCGATTCCGTAAAAATGAAAGCCGATCCGTTCTTCCGCGTGATCAAGATCTCATATAAGTACGATATCAAGCCGGGCACTTACTGCTTCGTTCTCTACGACGGCAACGACTCCGACAAGATCCTCGGAGTAGACTGGAATTCATACGAATAATCTTATAC
>JAIKVV010000073.1 GCA_024685385.1 Saccharofermentans sp.
TATCAAGACCATGGATGATGCTTCCGACAAAGTAGTTGCTCTTACATCGGCCAATTTCCCGGATGCAAATTTCCTCGACAACCTGACTTATTACGATCTTGATACTGACGGCTGGTTGAGCAAGCTGGAAATATTGCTTATAAAAGAACTGTACATTGGTGACGAGAGCATAAGCGATCTTACCGGAATACGCTACCTTACAAATTTGAGAACGTTAGATTGCAGCGGGAATGAACTGACTGAATTGAATGAGATCAAGTATCTTCCGGAACTTATATATCTGGAATGCGGAGAAAATAAACTGGCAAAATTGGATGTTTCGGGCAATTCCAAACTGCAGGGATTGTACTGTTCATATAGCGGTATAGAAAAACTTGACGTTAGCAAGAATAAGGCACTTCGTGTTTTGATGTGCAGTAACAATAAATTGACCTCCCTTGATATTACAAATAATACAGCCCTGGTTACATTGGAATGCTATTCCGATGATCTGTCTGCAGGCGAATCACCGGTTTGTCAGCTTAAATCGTTAGATGTCAGCAAAAATACCAAACTGACCCGGTTGCTGATCAGTGGTAACAGGATCAATAATCTTGATATCAGCAATAATCATTTGCTCGAACAATTGGAAATAGTAGGATGCGGCATTAAGGAGATCGATATATACAACTGCCCTTTCCTTGTAGATGCTTATACAAAAGGAGAGTTTAGCGATGAAGGAGTTTGGGGATTATTTTATTCTCTTCGTGTTGATACCCGCACGTATTTACTGGCGATTGACCGCTCAATAAAGAAGGTTGCTGTAAAGCCTCCGGTTTCAATAAGTCTCGACAAGAAAGAAGCCAACATTGTCTGCGGAAAGACGCTGACACTTAAGGCTACATTGAAGAATTCAACGGAGAAGATCACATGGAAATCTTCCGATACGAAGATCGCAACTGTAGATTCCAATGGCAAGATCACTGCCAAGATGGCAGGCAAAGTTACGATCAGCGCTGCGGTAGAAGGCAAGACTGCCAAGTGCACTGTTACCGTTCTCTACAAGGATGTAACCAACAGCAGTGATTTCTGGTATGCTCCTACCAACTATCTGACTGCCAAGGGCGTAGTAAAGGGCTATGCTAACCAGACAGAGTTCAGACCTGCCAATAACTGCACCCGCGCCCAGATGGTAACCTTCCTCTACAGGCTCCAGGGCGAACCTAAGACGAAGTCAAATACGACCCAATTCACGGATGTTAAGAAATCAGATTACTTCTTCAAGCCCGTCATATGGGCTGGCGAAAAAGGTATCACCACGGGCGTATCCAAGGATAAGTTCGCTCCTCAGAAAGTCTGCACGAGAGCCCAGACAGTTACCTTCCTTTGGAGGATGGCTGGCAAGCCGGAGCCCGGCAAGAATGCCAAGAAGTTCACCGACGTAAAGGCGAAAGATTATTTCTACAAGGCAACACTTTGGGCATCTGACATGAAGATCCTCGCAGGTTACGATGACGGAACATTTAAACCTGATGGCAAGTGCTTAAGACGCCAGATGGTAACCTTCTTATACAAATACGATAAATATGTCAATGGCAAAGGATAAGGATATTTCCCGGAGGTTAAAATGAGAAAGATAAAGTTATTCAGTTTTTTGGCAGGTATTCTTGTTGTGTTGACGCTGCTCTCGTCTGTTTCAGGCGGGCTCAGGGCTGCGGACGATACAGCAGATATAGGAACATGGAGAGGTTTCCGCAAAGGAGCTGTTTCATTTACATTCGAAATGGGCGCTCCGAGTCATATTAGCCATGTCGCTCCTTTGTTTGATAAATACGGTTATAATGCAACATTCTATGTTGTTACCAATTGGGTTACTGATTGGGATTCCCTGCAAAAACTATCTGACAACGGACATGAGATAGGGAGCAATTCCAATAGTTTTCCCCAAAATATGGGAGGAGAAGAAGAAACATCTAAGAAAACGATCGACGCAAAGATCAAGAGTAAATACGGATGTATTACTTTAGGTTACCCTAACGGTAGTGTTTCAACGAATATGCGCGCTGTTGAGGCCAATTACATAGCTGCAAGAACGCATGACGGTTCTTCCAGCAGTGATATCTATACTATGACGTTTCATGGTCCTTCTTCCTGGTATGAGGTTCCCGCTCTTCTCACGGGATCGTATACGAATTTTAAAACGACTAAGAACTTTACTGAAAAGATCGATCGAGTGGTCAATCAAGTCAATGGATGGGTCGTGTTCGTAACATATGGTATCAAGGATCAGAAAAACGGCCCTGCTAGTTATTCCCCGACTGACTTGTCTGTGCTTGATGGAACATTGTCATGGGCAAAGGAGAATGACAGAGATGTTTGGGTTGCACCTTTACGTGATGTCGCTATGTATGTCCAGGAACGTAAGGCTTCGAATATCGTTAAGGTTTCATCCGATCAATCCTCCATAACCTACAGGCTTACCCATGAGATCGCCAATGATATCAGTAATTTTGATTATCCTCTTTCTATCCGCTGCCCTATACCTTCCGGATGGGACAATGTGTATGTGAGACAGGGCAGCAAACAGCTGGAAACGACAACCTATAATGGCAAGGTTTATTTTGACGCAATTCCAAACGGTGAAGACATTGTAGTTGAGAAATCCAAAGCTATTGCCCCTAATGTGACTCTTTCTCAGAATACATTTGATTACGACGGAACAGTTAAGACTCCTGATGTAACCGTTAAAGATGGAGATGTAGTCCTCAAAAAAGATACGGATTACAAACTGACATATGATGCAGGCAGGACCGAGCCCGGTACATATAATGTCAAAGTCACCATGACCGGCAAATATTCGGGATCCAAAACGGTTTCATTTACGATCAAGAATCCTTCATTGACTCTTGATAAGAAGGAAGCAAGCATTGTCTGCGGCAAGACGCTGACACTTAAGGCTGCATTGAAGAATTCACCTCTGGCTGTCACTTGGAAATCGTCCGACACGAAGATAGCAACAGTCGATTCCAAGGGCAAGATCACGGCTAAGATGGCAGGCAAGGTCACGATCACCGCAACGGCAGCAGGCAAGACTGCAACGTGCACCGTTACGGTCCTCTATAAGGATGTAACCAACAGCAGTGATTTCTGGTATGCGCCGACCAACTATCTGACAGCCAAGGGCGTGGTTAAGGGTTATGCCAACCAGACAGAATTCCGCCCTGCCAACAACTGCACGAGAGCCCAGATGGTAACCTTCCTCTACAGGCTCCAGGGCGAACCTAAGACGAAGTCCGATAAGACCAAATTTACGGATGTTAAGAAATCAGATTACTTCTTCAAACCCGTTATTTGGGCCAGCGAAAAGGGCATCACCACGGGTGTATCCAAGGATAAGTTCGCTCCCAAGAAAGTCTGCACAAGAGCCCAGACAGTTACCTTCCTTTGGAGGATGGCTGGAAAGCCCGAACCGGGCAAGAACGCCAAGAAATTCAATGATGTTAAGCAGAAGGATTATTACTACAAGGCAACCCTCTGGGCATCTGACATGAAGATCCTGGCAGGTTACGATGACGGATCGTTCAGACCTGACGGCAAGTGCCTGCGCCGCCAGATGGTAACCTTCCTTTACAAATATGATAAATACATAAACAAGAAGGGATAACCCGATCTGAAAAATTAAGCCCTGCGTTCACATGGGCGCAGGGCTTTTTTGTTTTGAGTTGATGATCTTGATCAAACCGCTGTAAATATCAGCGATTCCTCGTCCATAACGAAATCCATTTCCTGACCGTCTTTGTTTTTTATGCTTACATGGAGATCGTCATCTTCGCCGTAGTAAAGCTTTTCGAAAGATACCAGATTGCCGTCGTTCGGAAAGGGGACTATCTTTGTGACATCGTATTTTCTGACGATTATCCTTTCGGATTCTTTAACATAAGTATTTCTGTTCTTCTTGGATCTTAATGCGTCCTTGATCTTGCCGCGGTCAAGTTCGACAGTTTTAAGACCCGCTCTTTCTATTGCTGCAAGAGCCAGATCGAGCTTGAACTTATCGTTAACCTGAACGGGCACATATAAGCCGTTCTTAAGTCTGAAGAAGAAGTACTGATAGAAGTTCCTTGCGTTGGTTACGTGGCCGTTATGAGCGACGGTCGTGGATGCTCCTTCGAAGATCTCATAGAGGACTTCAACGATCTCTTTTTTGGGGATTATCACGGGCGTAAAGTTGACGAGAGTCAGATTGCCGAAGACATAGTTTTTCGAGATTCCGAGATTGTGGCTCTTAAGATAAGGCATGCCCTTCTCAAGGTCTTTTTCGACTGCTTTCGTAAAGTCTTCGGGAAGATCGGGAAGGTATTTTTTCGTGTTTATGACGACAGCTTTCATGTCCTGATGTTTCTTGATGGCGAAGATCAGAAGATAGATAAGGACGATCAGGACAGCAGCGAAGATCATGGCTGCCGTAAAAATGATAATGCCGGATCTGTCTTCCTCTTTCATGTAAGGATAACTGATCCAGACCGAAATGACTGCCAGCATCCCTCCGATCCACATGAACCACAAGGGTATTGAGAAGATGAAGAGGAGCCTAAAGTCTCTTAACTTATGGAGGACTTCCCTAAGCCTTAACTTCTTCGGGTTCTTGGGATGGTAACTGTATTTGGTGAGTTTCTCTTTCATTGATCTTTCAGCCATTTGATCCACCTTTGCAGCGATTATCTTTTTCTTCAGGGATTGAATTCTCCCCCGAAAGCGGCCCACGATGACCGCAGACTTCTAAGGATTATATAGGATTATAAGATAAAGGACAACTTATAAGAGACGGCCGGAATACGGTCTAATGATCCCCGGCAATTCCGATTTATGCCAACTGATCAAAAAGGGATATTTCCCGAAATATCCGATTTGTACAAAGCGCGGTTTCGGTATGTCCCGGATACGATTTTTATTGACCGGGATTTTGGGCAAATCTATAATTGTCTCAAGGAATAAGGAACCAATAGATTTTCGGAATAGGGGGTGTTTTTATGTCACATATTTCCGATACAGTAAAGAACAACAAGGACTTCCGTTTTTACGGACCTGAGCGCTATCATCAGATCTCATACAGGGAGCTCAGCCGCAAGAGAAATAACGGCGGTGACGAATATGTTGATGCATATTCCAAGCCCAGAAAGATCTCTCCCTTCCCGATATTCGTAGCATCGATCATTGCTGCAACATATACTTTCATGATCTGGAGATGCCTTGATCCCATCAATCCTGTTGAATTGATCAATAAGTGCACGACCGGAACGGAATACATGATGGCATTCCTGCAGATCTTCCTGACCTTCCTGCCGCTCATTCTCACGATAGCTTTCTTTGTAATACTCATCGTGAAGACGGTAAAGAAGAATGTCAGGGAAAGAAATATCGAATATGCAGGCGCACCCGCAGGGAACTTCAGAGATATGGAGATCTCCAACGAGAGCGAGACTGTCGACTTCAATAATGACAGCGTAACCTAAGGTAGGACGAGGGTATAACAGCGGAGAGGCTGCCCCGTGAGGGCGGCCTCTCTTGCTTTTGTCCGCATTTATCTCAGTTTGCGGGACCCTGTCTTTTTCGAAAAGTAATCCACCAGACAGTGGATGGCCTTGCCGGTCCTTAAGTATTCAAACCATGTGATGTCAGGTTTGATCTTATCGTCCGTAAAGATCGTTACGATATCGCCCTCGTTCAGCACGGTATATTTCTCGAGTCTTGTCTTCGATTCGTTTACCATCGCATGGTCGAAATGAAGGCCGCTGTCGGGATCAATGAGGAAAGCCAGATCCAATACGGTCGCACCATTCTTGATGAAGAGGGGAGTGCCGTCGCCGGTGAAGACCTTGATCTTGTCGCCGTAGGGTTCGGGATCGTCATTATCATCGCGGAAGAGGGAATTATCCTTATCGACTATGTCGCCGTAGGAATAGCGCTGGAAGTCCTTGTCTGTGCGCACGAAGAGCCGGAAGAGATCATCTGTGTCATCCGATATAAGGTAATATTCGCTGTTGCCGTGGATCGTGAAACCGTGGTCCCGAAGATAGAATCCCCGTTTTGACAGGACTTTGTCGAAGCAGATGAAGAAGAGGTCTTTGGGACTTATGCTGCCGTGACCTTCGGCAAGTTCATCCCTGACGATGACAGTAAGTTCGTAAAGTGGAGTATTGGCCTTGGTAAGACACATGCGCCAGTTACGCTTGATGTTATCCGTGCTGCTGCTTATCTGCCTGTAAAGACTTATGGTGGAACGGGTATCGTATCTGAAGGAAGCCATATAGCGGCGGTATGGACTGAGTTCGTCAGTTTCGATCCTCCGGAAGGGAGAGAAGACTTCTTCAAAAACGGCCAGAGTCTCGCGGCACTTTTTCCCGTTTTCTTCCAGGAGCAGCTCATACTGCGATCTTATCTCTTCATACATCTTAGGGTGTTCGGTCCTGAAACAGAGATCCTCCAGGATATCCGCAAAATGATATGCGTTGGCTTCCCTTACCATGGGAACGAATATATTCTTTGTATGGTTTGCCATCTTGATGCCTGCGCTCTCATCGATCCCCTCGACTGTGCTCAGGTTATCGATACGGTCAGCGATCTTAAGATAGAGTGATTTATCGTAGATCTTATTCTCGGGAAATTCTCCGGAGAGGACTCTTGCAGGAATCCTTGATCTTTTTGCTATGAATGCTTTGTCGCTGACTTCTGAAGCAGAGCTGATTATCTTTCCGACTTCCTCACCGAAAGCTGAGCTTATCTTGTTGACGGGATATCCTTCTTGTTCTGTGACGTCGTGCAGAAGGGCTGCTGCTATCACGTCACTGTCAAAGCCCCATTCGGCTAGCATCTTCGCGACCCTTAAGGGATGATTGATGAAAGGCTCGCCGGTACCTCTTTTCATCCTGGCGTGCTTTTTGTCAGCGAAGTCAAAAGCCTTCACTATGAACTTCTCTTTATTATCTCCGTGCTTGAGCCGGTAGATATCCAGCAACTCATTCAGATCGGCATTCAATTCATAGTCCATAAGATCACCTCATCTTTAACGAAAGACATTATTGCCTGCCTTATTCCGCGGAAAGGTCTTTGATCGAATGATACCAGTAGTCGTCATCACGCTCGGAGATCTTGCCGTATCTGAACATGTTCCTCTCGAGGTTCTTCTTGATGAGCCTTTCGAGGGTGGAGCGGACTATCACTGATTTCTGGTATTCCGTGAGGCCTTCGGAGGCGCTGCCCTCTTCCGTATAGAGGGACTTGAAGCTCCTGATGATCTCATCCGTCTCATCTTCCAGATTGAAGACCGGATAGTTAAGGAGCAGGCAGTGATGGATCTCTTCTACGGACATCTTGAGGCTAAATCTTGAGATGCCCATGAACTGTACGACCGGTGCGCGTTCCCTTCCTCTTGAAACGGAATTGACCGTTCCGATGCCGCCGATGTAATCGCTCTTATCGTTATCGACTCTGTGGATCACGATGAGAGCCTTATCGGTATTCGAGTGATCCAGGCTGATGAAGGCATGATCGGATGACAATTCGAAATCGCCGTGATAAGAAAACGTTTGATAAGTCTTATTGATATATTCGATCTTGGATATGTCAGACAGGCTTTCCAGAGTCTTCTTAAGATCTTCCGCTTCCTTTCTGTCTGCAAATCCCAATACCGCGCTGCTGCTGAACTTGGGAACGCTCAGATTGGACGGATTCTTATAGACGATCAGGATGCCGTATGTCAGAGAGTCCTGCGGCGCCTGCGTGTCGCGGCCTTTATATCTGCCGGTATCAAGATAGTAGAGGATATATACTCCGCAATATCTTTCATAGCTTGCGGCAGCAGCAGGATCCTGCGGAACGTCGGGCACAAAATGCTGACCGGATCTCGGATTGATGCTCCTTGTGAGCATGTCATCGATATCGATCTGATATATGTTCTTAAGTTCCAGGAAAAATTCCACGGGCGGTATGCGCTTTCCCGTGCAGTAATCGCTTACCGTGGAGGGTATGATATGGAGCCTCTCGGCCAGTTCTTTCTGGCTCGTCTTGTTGGCTGCAATGAGGTCTTTCAGGTTCCTCCCGATGATCGCGCCTATATCGTCTTTATAGATCTTGTCTTCCTTGCCGCTGCGCTTGTTATCTGCCATGAGAGCGTACCTCCCCTGATAGGATATTTCCATTCTAAATCCTAAGACAGATAAAAACAACGTGAAAATTCGCAAAAATCATAATTATATGCTTTTTTTATTCCCGAAAAGATGTGATCCGGGATCTGATTTGATAATTTGTTGCCGAAAATTCGAAAATATCAATCAGAAAATTCGCGAATATCAGATTGTTCGACATTCCCTGATTGAAGGCCGTCCCGGGAGAACCTATGCTTATGCTATAGAACTGTTTCATGAAAACGTAAGGAGGTGAGCTTATGTATTACATGATAGTCAAGAGTTCCAGCATTTACACGAACATTCAGTATTATGCAAGCAGCAATGAAAACAACGGGGATTCAGACGGGATCGTTTGGACTGAAGACATTTCCAAGGCGTTAGTCCTTGAAGACAGCGAATCGATCTACAGGGTCCTTAAGAGTGCAAGGGAAAAGTCCTTCTGCAGGATGGAGGTGTTCAGCAGAATATGCTGAAGGAAATAAGTCAGATGAAGAAAGGAGCTGAGAATATGTATTACACGGTTATATTACACAGGGGCCCGCACAGATCCGTTCTCTACTATGCGGTATACAACGGTTACCAGCTGGACAGTGCGCCGGAACTTATATGGACAAGCAAATTATCGGAAGCATATCTTACGGAAGATTTCAGATCCTGCTGCAATCTGTTCGAAAAGATAAGAGACAAGACTTCCGATGACAGTCTGGACATCATAGGTATCCGTGACCCGGACATGCCCTGACGACAGGAACATGAGGGAACTGTCCGCTATGAACTTAAGGAGGTGTCATATGTTGTACTTAACAATGAATAACAGACCGGTAAAGATAACGGCGGCAGTTCTGGCTGCAGTCCTGATGCTCATGATGCCTTTTTCGGGATGTGAAAGAAAAGTTACGGAGAAAACTGCCGAAGACATTACAGATAAGAGTGAGACCAGGACCACGACAACAACGGCTGTCTCTTCAACGGAAGAGATCCCGGAGCAGACAGAGCCTTATGCCAAAGAAAAGGAATCGGCTCTCGATGCTTTAAGTTCCAGGATGAATGAGTCCCGTGAATGCGTATATGTCTATAAGGATTTCGGACTGTCCGAGAATCACTTTACGCAGAAAGCAAAGATGTACGGGATCAATCCTTATCTTGCCGACGATCTTGACGAGAACTGGAGCGAGGGAGCCTGGGACGGGACTTGTATCCGCTGTTCCCAGAGGACCCGCGAAGGCGACTGGTGCGGCTGGATGTGGCTTAACGGCTATCTGCCCGAAGGTTCGACTGAAGCAAGGCTCAATGACGGTTCCATGGACGGGCAGGGAATGGATCTTACAGGCGCCCAACGGCTGACTTTCTACGCCAAATGCGATGAGGGGCAGACCTGCACCTGTGAATTTTTCACCTGCGGCTTCGGTTATGACAGCGGGAACGGCCCGAAGATAGTTGATTATCCTGACAGCAGCGATAAGCGATATCTAGGAATAGTGAACCTGACGGATGAGTGGCAGCAATTCTCGATAGATATCAGGTTTGCTGACTTAAGCTACATAGTCTGCGGTTTCGGTTATGTGGTCAATGACAGGATGAACGGCAACAAGGATGTGGTCTTCTATCTTGATGAGATCAGATTTGAAGGAGACATTAAATATCTTAAAGACGCGCCCATGATGATCCGTTCCTACGACAGCGAAAACGAGATCATGAAGAACTGCGCCTACAGTTACGATAATGCCGTAGTCCTGATGAGTTATGTCGCATCTGACAAAAAGGAAGAAGCGAACAAACTCGCTGATTCCTTCGTATATGCAATAAAGCATGACAGGACCTTAAAGTATCCGGTTGAAGGAAAGTTAATGGAGCCCATGAGGGTCCGTAATGCTTACGCTGCCGGTGACATCTCGCCCATGCCGGGCTGGGGCTTCGCCGCCCGCATTCCCGGCTGGTACGACTACGAAGAGAAAGAGTATAGGGAAGACCGCGTTGTGTGCGGCAGCGCTACCGGAAATACCTCTTACGTTGCCCTTTCTTTGCTGCAGACCTATAACCGATACGGCGGCGAGGAATATCTTGATGCGGCAAAGTCTTTGATGGACTGGATCCTCATTAACTGCTCGGACGGTAAGAATGACGGTTTCACTGCCGGCTTTGACGGCTGGGAGGAAGCCGATCCTCCGGTGGTCTATAAGAACACATACCGTTCGATAGAACATAACATCGATGCCTATGCAGCCTTTAAGGCCCTCTACGGCTTTACGGGTGACGAAAGATACAAGGAGGCATCGGAGAGCGCGAAGAGATTCATCTTCAAGATGTACGATCCTGACATGAAGATCTTCAGGACAGGTACAGGATCCGACGGCGTGACAACAGACAGCTCAACGGTTGTCCTCGATGCGCAGGTATGGTGTGCGATGGCCCTGGGAGATGAGTTCGAGCCCTATAAGGATGCGCTTAAGACAGTTGAGAAGATGAAGACTAAGGAAGGCGGATATGCTTTCTGCCTGCAGGATGACCCCAAGGGCTTCTGGTGCGAAGGCACAGCCTTCACGGCCCTGCTCTATAGAGAACTGGGCGATGAAGCCAAATACAAGGAGACCATGGATGCGCTCGTTAAAGTTCAGCTTGAAGGCGGGCTTTTCCCTGCGGCTACATCCGACGGACATTCCACCGGCATCTATCTTTTCAACGGATCCTTATGGACCTACGGCAAAGACCCGCACATCACTCCTGCAGCCTGGATGATCATGGCGGCAACCCAAGGATTCAATCCTTATGTGATGCGCTGACGATCACAAACGGTTCATGTTATACCTCCATAGTCAGCATCCGGGGTGGGACATATCGTGTCCCATCCCGGAAAATCAGGCTTTTGGGACATTCCTTGTCGTTTAATTTCTCCCGGTGAGGGGCTATCATCAGGCCATGACAAACGAGAGGAGAAACTCAAAATGAATAACACAAATACAGCAGAAAAGATCCTTCTTATCGCAATGGCATTGCTTGGAGTTGCAGGATTCATCTTTCTGGGAATATCACTTTTCGGAAATGACGCTTCCAATCACTCACTTACGGCTGCTCTGGCCTGCGTCGGCCTTGCAGGTTTATTCAATACGATAATCCTTGTAAACAGGAAGAACGGATCAAATAATTGAATTTCAGGATCTTTCAGGCATGACCCCGTCTTGTGGCGGGGTCATTTTTTCTTTCTTAAGATGAGTCCCGTTAGCTTGTTTGAAAGCCAGTCGCATCCGAAGACCAAAGGCGTAAGGACCAGGAGGGTCCATATCAGGATCAATAGCGGGACCTGGGGCCAGGTTATGGCGGGCAAGAGTTCTATTGAATTTCCGAAGAAGAGACCGCTTAAGAGCCAGTAGTAGATAGACTTGTCGCCAAGATAAGGCATTATGTATCTGCTCTTAAACTTGACATTATCGTATATGAGCAAACATGAAACGATGAATAAGGGCGCATAGATAAGATCCGAAAAACATTCATAATGGTAAAGGAATCTTAAGTATATGACATTGCCTGCGACAAGGAATGACAAGAAGATCACGATAGCGCGGGGGAGACGCTTGGAGTATCTTAGGATCTTGCTGTAGATATCATATTTTGCGAAAAGGAATCCCGATGCGAACATGGGGAACCATGAAAGCAGGAAGAGGATCGAACTTAAGACAGAAGTGAAGAAGCCGGTGAAATTCTCTTCATCGCAGTAATTCCTGAATATGAAATAGATAACGAAAGGGACTGCGATGTAGATCAATATGTCGATGATGATGTTTTTCTTCCATTTCTTTTCGATGAGCCTTATCAGTGGGATGGTCAAAAGAAGCAAAAGATAGAGTTTTACATACCAGCTGAAAGTCGCATAGAGTATGTCTTCGTTATGCACCCAGGCGAAAATGTTCAAGGGGATATGGCGGGGTTCGAACTTGCCCAATATCAGGAGGACTACGATCGAGAGCAGCATTATTATCCAGTAGGGGATGAGTATCGTAACGGCCTTTTCGGCGACATATGTCTTTCTGACGGATGCCTTGCCGATGTAAGCCTTGTAAAGACCGTAGCCTGAACAGAAGAGGAAGATCGCAAGGCAGATGAGGCCCGATTCTCCAACGATGAAATCTATTCCGCCGATAGGTGAGATCCAGGTTTCATAGTTTCCGCATGAGAACAGGTGATGCCACATCAGCAATATTACCGCGATCCCCTTGATCAGCGTGGACTTATCGGGTGTGATGTCAGTAATTCCGGCAGCCACAGCCTTGCCCGGAGTTTCTTTTGCTGCGTTGTTCCCTTTTATCTTCATGGCGTCACCTGAACTTAAATACCAGGAATGTGCTTGCAAGGATCGTTATCACTATGACTCCCGCCAGGAGCATCATGGGCGCGGAAGAAAAGCCCGGGTAGTAGATGCACATGAAAGTGCTGTATGCGCAGATCAATACGACCGAGATCTTTATGACGGCGAACATGGTATAGAAGATCCTTAAGATTGCCTCTTTATTGTCTTCCGTAACTTCCACCGGTATGTTCCATATCCCGGGGAAACTTTCGACTATTGCAAGGAGCAAAAAGAGTCCCGCCATGACGGCAAGGTCACGAAGGAGCGTGTTCTTCGGCCCGAAGGAATCCGCAAGGCCTGAAAGATCAAAGTGCGTCGGCACTTCCTCAGGGAACCCGTTCCAGCCCAAAGCGAGAAATACGGCAAAAGCCGCTATCAGTACGATGCAGATGATGTTGCTGATCTTTCTCATGTTGATCCCCCGCGTCAGACTCTTCCGACCACAGATATTATATCATCAGTACTTAGTATTGTTTAATGATACACTTATAATATAGATCAAGATAATCCTGCTTTTCGGAGGTTGACCTAATGAGCAGCAAACCCAAGCCCACGGGCGAATATGCAGTCGGCACAAAGACCTTCACGGTCTATAACACCAGGAAAGAGGCCCTTGACCCCAAGGGTCTTGCGATGCGCCAAGTCCCGGCGAGGATCTACTATCCAATTGATAAATCTTCCGTAGAAGGCCTTACGCGCGCCCATTCCATATCCCGCAGCGAAGCTCTCGGCATCAGAAAAGCTTTCAAGATCCCTCTCAATTACGACAAGATAGAAGCCAAGGGCGAGAATGCCGCCGAGTGCTATGTCGACGCGCCTTTCATCGAAGGAAAGAAGTTTCCCCTGATCGTCTTCAACCACGGCCTGTTTTCTTATATCGAAGGCAATTCCTTCCTCCTGATCGAGCTCGCATCCCACGGCTATGTAGTGCTGTCCGTCGGCCACCCCCGCGAAGGCGCAGCCACCGATTTTGACGACGGCACATATGAGCTTGCCGACACCTCCATCACATTCAAGATGTATAAGCCTTACATCCCCGCGGTCATTGCCCTGATGAAGCTCATGAAACTGAAAGGCAGCTTCGAAGAGCAGGCCGAAGCATTCTACAAATGCCAGGATAAATACTGCGAATTCCATGTCAAGCGCGTCGCCGAATGGATAACCGATACGGGCATCGCATTGGATCACGCCCGAAAAGAATTCGCCCCGATCTTAGATCTTACAGGCGGCATCGGCGCAGCAGGCCACTCCCTGGGCGGCGCCGTCGCTTACGCCCTCTGCCAGACCGACAGCGATTACTGCTGCGGACTCAACATGGACGGCGGCCTCTTCGGCAGATACGAAGGCATGGTGATGGAAAAGCCTTTCATGCAGCTGTCCTGCCATGACAACGAGAATGTCGTGACGAGGGCCTACATCCGCCACACGGCGCCTGCATACAAAGTCTTGTTCCGCGACATGAAGCACGTTAGCTTTTCGGATATGAAATATGCGATCAAGTCCGCCGCGATGGCAGGTAAGCTCGACAGTGCCCTTGCCCACGAATATACCTGCCGCTGTAACCTTGAGTTTTTCGATGCATATCTTAAGCGCATCAAGGCCAAGCCGGAACTTAAAAGTGACGACGTGATCACGGTATCCGAGCTCGCGCCGGACATTGTTCCTTCTGAATCGTAAGCGATCTTTCCTGATCAGGAACCCCGCTGTAAGCTATTATTCCGGATCAGGAATCCCAACGTAAGATGATGTTGCCAGAAA
>JAIKVV010000085.1 GCA_024685385.1 Saccharofermentans sp.
GATCCTTGCCAAAGTAACCAGGGACAGGATAATGGAAGAATATGATAAGGAATATCCCGGTTACGGATTTGCCAAACATAAAGGCTATGGAACAGCCGAACATTACTCAGGCATCAGACAATTAGGCATGTGTCCGATCCATAGAAGGTCTTTCCTAAAAGTGATTCACTGATTTCTTGTTTTTCTCAGGAGGATAATTATTTATTTAATCGTATATACTGTATATACGGTGTATGCTGTTATCGTATAAAGGAGGATTTTCATATGGCAACAAAGGCTATGAACTTTAAGTTTAATGAATCCGAAATAAAGGAAATGAAAGAAGTTGCTGAGATTTACGACATGACGGTAACCGATCTTGTCCGAAATGCCGTAAATGCATATATATCCAAAATGAAGAGTGATCCTCTTTACCGTTTGACTGCGAGCGTCAAGGAAGCTTCTAAAGAAGAGTCTGAAGAGATCCTTGCTCTTGTTGAGGGTATGAGCGACGATGATCTGAAGATCGTAAAGACACAGAACTTTACATAGTGAAGGTCGCTTTTATGGATAATGAAAGTCTTTATGCTTACGAGATCCTTTATACTAAGGCTGCTGATAAGTTTTTTGTCAAACATGAAGATGTTCGCAGGAAATACGTTGACAACATAAAGAAACTGCTCACGGGAGAAGATCCTGAGAACCTTGATATCAAGATGATCAAGGGAACCTGGAACAACTATTACAGGATGAGGATAGGATCTTACCGCGTAATCTATACAGTGATCAGAGGCAAGCTTGTAGTAATCAATACGATTGCAGCCGGCCCGCGTGGAGACGAATATAAGAAAAAAGGAGGAATAAAGTAATATTTTCCTTGACAAACATTTGCATGACGGGTATTATGCAGTAGTTGATAAAGAAGGACATCAGTTCTCACCTTTAGCGCCAATAGGTTGTGAAGAGGTTAACAGTATAGTTTATAACTTACAGCGGGGGTAACTACTGTAAGGTGGCTGTTATGAAAGAACGGATGTCCATCCGTTCTTTTTTATTTGTGATTGGAGGTGTTTACCATAGCAAAGACTGCAGGGAACCAGATGATCAATGATGACATCAAGTTCGAGAAAGTCAGATTGATCGATGCCGAAGGCCAGATGGTCGGCGTTGTAACGATTGAAGAGGCAAGGAAAGCTGCAGAAGATGCAGAATTGGATCTGGTGCTCATATCCGCTAATCCGGATAATCCTGTTTGCAGGATCCAGGACTATGGTAAATTCCTGTTCGAGCAGAGCAAAAAGGACAAAGAACAAAAAAAGAAGCAGAAGCAGACTGAGGTCAAGGAAGTCGGACTTAAGCTTACAACTGATACTCACGATGTCGAAGTAAAGCGTAAGTCGGCGATCAAGTTCCTTGGCAACGGAGACCGGGTAAAGGTTAAGATCAGGTTCAGAGGACGTGAGATGGCCTTCCAGAACAAGGGATTCGAAGTCATGGAGAAGTTTGCTGAAGGAGTATCTGAATACGGTCAGATAGACAAACAGCCTAAGATAGAGGGACGTGACATGGTAATGTACATATCCCCTTTGAAGAAAAAATAATATAGCAGGAGGAAATACAAATGCCTAAGCAGAAAACACACAGTTCATCCAAGAAGAGATTCAAGGTTACGAGCTCCGGCAAGGTACTGCACAAGCAGTCTTTCAGAAGCCATATCTTGAGCAAGAGACCTACAAAGAGAATGAGACATCTCCGTCACAATCAGGTTTGTGCTGATCCTAATGCGAAGATCGTCAAGAAGATGATGCCTTACGCATAACAGGTCCATTAGAAAGAAAGATTACGGAGGTAATATAAAATGTCCAGAGTAAAGAGAGGAATGCGCACAAGAGCGCGTCATCATAAGATCTTAAAGCAGGCTAAGGGTTATTGGGGTCATAAGTCCAAGCTCTTCAAGGTAGCTAATCAGGCCGTTCTTAAGTCCGGCAACTATGCTTACCGTGACAGAAGAAACAAGAAGAGAGAGTTCAGAAGACTCTGGATCACCAGGATCAATGCAGCTTGCCGTCTCAACGGTATGTCTTACAGCAGATTCATGGATGGTCTTAAGAAGGCAGGTATCGATCTTGACCGTAAGGTTCTTTCCAATATCGCTATCACGGATGCAGAAGGTTTTGCTTCCCTCTGCGAGAAGGCAAAGGCAGCAGTCGGCTGATAACGCCTTATGAAGCCGGACTTCGGATACTTATCGGTCAGCGGTAAAGATAATCCGCTCGTTAAAGAATTAGTCCGTCTGCATAAAGACCGTAATAACTGCGTTTATATCGAAGGCACAAGGCTTTGCCGCGATGCATTGGAATCGGGTGCCGAAGTAGTTAAAGTAGTATTTACAGAAGACAATAAAGAGCTCGTATCCTCGTGGTACGGGCTCTTTGAATGTCTAAAGAGCAGTGAATTCGTGCTTGTCACGGATATTATCTTTCGAAAAGTTTCATCAACGGTTAACCCTCAAGGCGTTGCTATGGTCGTTAAGGAGCCTGAGATCTATTCAACGGCATCAACGCTTCCGCAAGACGGGTCGGGCAAAGATATCTATCTTGTCACAGAAGCAGTTCAGGATCCCGGGAACCTCGGTACCATGATCAGGACGGCTGATGCTTTTGCATTTTCCGCTGTCATATTGCTTCCGGGGACATGTGATCCTTTCTCCGACAAGGTCTTAAGGGCTTCCATGGGCTCGGTATGGCATATACCGATTATAAAGTGGGAAGATAAAGACACCCTTTTTGAGTGCTTTAAAGCCAATAAAGTGACCACATATGCTATGCATCTTAAAGGCAGTGAACTGAAAGATAACGAGATAGAGCTGCCTGCTGCATATTTTATCGGAAACGAGGGCAACGGACTTACCGATGACACATCAGGAAAGTGCGACAGATTGCTTAAGATACCCATGTCTGGGAAGGCTGAATCGCTGAATGCAGCAGCAGCAGCATCTGTCATGGGTTACGTTTTCGCGAAAAACAAATAAGGGATTATGATCAAGAAAAGAGAAAAAAGGATAAGAAAACTCCGCAAGAACCATGTTTGGATCACGATCGCTGCTTTTATCGTGGTCTTTATCATCGGGGCTATTGTCATGATGGCATTTTCCGAGCAGATCTGCTGGTATATCGTTGATTCCAAGATCTATTCGCAATATACCGTTGTTAAGAATATGGAAGCAATATATTCCGAGACAGTCAGACATGAATCCTATGATATAGATCAGTTGGAGAGGACGCTTGCACTGTCTTCAGACTCATTTGCAGTTCTTGATAACAATGGCAATGTGATAATGGGCAACGATTATGCTGACTTAGGCAGTGAAGACGGTTCTTTCACTATCCAGGATTCAACAGAAAAAATAACTCTCTATAAATCCGACTTGAATGACCTTTTATATGTCGAAAACGGTCAATTGAAGCCTTCGAAGGATATGAAGAAACTCTTCAAGTATGCTTCAGATCAGATAAATAGTGAGAGCATGGAAGATGTGGACAGGATACAGGATGAAGATGATGAGATCGTTATGTCATCTTCTGAATTCGAAAAACTCTTTTCGAAAAATCTGAATCTTCCTCTTTGGCTCGCAAAAACAGCCGACAACGGAGACGTTATCGTATCAAAGTGTCTTTTGAACTTAAGTCTTAACGATTTTATGCTGATCTTAAAGCTTATGGCGACAATGTTCGTCATTGCATATTTTGTCTTCATAATACTTATTGTCAGCGTAATCGTGACAGTTTCCAATCAGAAGAAGAATTTTAACTTGTATTTCAAAGATACGATAACGGGCGGAAACAACCGCAATATGTATCTTTATAACGGTGAAAAGATGCTTAAGAAGAGGCGTAACCTGAACAGGACCTACACCGTGGTAAGCCTTGAATTTGTTAAATATAACGCTTTCTGTCTCTGCCATTCCATGGATGCGGGTGAAGAGGTCCTTACCAGGATGTATAAGTGTCTCAAGGCCAACATGAATAAGGGTGAGATCGCAGCTCACATGACCATAGCCGAGTTTGCTCTTCTATTAAATTATCTTGATACTGATTCTTTGACTGCAAGACTCCATAAGATAATTGATGAGCTTGACGATATAGATCCTGACCATAACTTTGTCTTTCATGTCGGAGTTAAGATCGTTCCTCCCGCAAGGGAAGATCCTTCAGATCCGAGAAGAAAGGACTTTGATCTGGAACTGGAGTATAACAACGCCTGTACCGCAAGGATGCCCAGAGATGATAAGGACGATAACAAGATTTATTTCTTCGATCAAAAGCTCATTGATGAGCAGCATTGGGAAGATAAGATCTCGGAATGTCAGAGCAAGGCTATCGATAATGATGAATTTGTTATCTACTATCAGCCCAAATATGATCCGAATACAGATAAACTGACAGGCGCTGAAGCTTTGATCCGCTGGAATTCTCCTGATCTCGGCTTCGTATCGCCCGGCAGGTTTATTCCCCAGTTCGAAAAGAGCGGTTTCATTACCGAGATAGATCATTACATGTTGAAGCACGTTGCCATGGATCAGAAGAAGTGGCTTGATTCAGGCTATGAATGTGTTCCGGTATCGGTAAATGTTTCACGCGCTCATTTCATTGAGAGCGATCTTGCCGAGCAGATCAAGGATATAGTGGATGCTGCCGGAGCTCCCCGCAATCTCCTTGAGATAGAACTTACCGAGAGTGCGTTTTTCGACGATAAGAATGCCTTGATCTCAACAATCCAAAGACTTCAGGATTATGGCTTTACTGTATCGATGGATGACTTCGGTTCAGGCTTCTCGTCATTAAATTCACTTAAGGACCTTCCTCTGGATGTTCTTAAACTTGACGCAGGCTTTTTCTCGGGTGACATCTCCGATGACAGGAGCGGTATAGTCGTATCAGAGACCATAAGGCTTGCCAAGAGCCTTAACATGAAGACGGTCGCAGAAGGCGTTGAATTAAAGGAACAGGTGGAATTCCTTGCCGCGAAGGGCTGTGACATGATACAGGGATATTATTATTCCAAGCCTTTGCCGGAGGGGGATTTCGTCGAAAAACTCAAGAGTTGAGTCCGGCATAAACATAAGGCCTCTGAAACCAGCAGATTTTTATGCATTCTGTTTTTCAAGTTTGATTGAAAATCTATCGCTTAATTATTATAATATTGCAGTTATAGATAAAATCAGCATAAAAGACGAGGAGACCTTAGAAAATGGGACTTACTATTTCACAGAAGATCATTCGTGATCATTTATTATCCGGAGAGATGAAGGTTGGGGAAGAGATTTCCATCAGGATCGACCAGACCTTAACTCAGGATTCCACAGGAACAATGGCTTATCTTCAGTTTGAAGCGATCGGCGTGCCTCAGGTTAAGACAAAGCTTTCCGTAGCATATATTGACCATAATATGCTCCAGAGCGGTTTTGAGAATGCCGACGACCATAAATATATCCAGACAGTTACATCCAAGCACGGTATCAGATTCTCAAGACCCGGTAACGGTGTCTGCCACCAGGTCCATATCGAAAGATTCGGTGTTCCCGGCCAGACCTTGCTTGGTTCTGACTCTCATACACCTACATGCGGCGGTATCGGAATGCTCGCTATCGGTGCCGGCGGACTTGATGTTGCAGTTGCCATGGGCGGCGGCCCTTACTATATTTCCATGCCTAAGATGGTAAGGATCACTTTGAAGAACAAGCTTGGTCCCTGGGCTACTGCCAAGGATATCATCCTTGAGGTTCTCCGCATCATGACCGTTAAGGGCGGTGTCGGCAAGATCGTTGAATATGCAGGTGACGGACTTGCATCTCTTACGGTTCCCGAGAGAGCTACCATTACCAATATGGGTGCAGAACTCGGTGCCACAACTTCGATCTTCCCCTCCGATGAGGTTACTAAGCAGTTCCTGATCGCACAGGGCAGAGGAGAGGTCTGGACAGAACTTAAGGCTGATGAAGATGCAGTTTACGATGAGGAGATAGAGATCGATCTTGCGGCTCTTCGTCCTCTTGTTGCTAAGCCTCACATGCCTGACCAGGTTGTTTCCGTTAAGGAACTCGAAGGCCTTAAGGTAGATCAGTGCTGCATCGGTTCCTGCACTAACTCGTCACTATACGACATGCTCAAGGTTGCAAAGATCCTGAAGGGTCATACGGTTCACCCCGATGTTTCCCTTGTAATCGCTCCCGGTTCAAAGCAGGTATTCAATATGCTCGCTGAGACAGGTGCTCTTGCTGACATGATCGAAGCAGGCGCCAGGATCATTGAGTGCGGATGCGGTCCTTGTATCGGTATGGGTCAGTCTCCTAAGACAAATGCCGTATCGCTCAGAACAAATAACCGTAACTTCTACGGAAGATCCGGAACCAAGTCCGCTTCCATCTATCTTGTAAGCCCTGAAGTTGCAGCTGTTGCTGCAGTTACAGGCGTTGTTACGGATCCTGCTGATTTCGGTGAGCCGCCTGTTGTTGATATGCCTTCTTCTTTCAAGGTAAATGACAACATGGTAGTAATGCCTTCAACAGATCCTGATTCTGTTGAGGTCGTAAGAGGCCCTAACATCAAGCCTTTCCCCATCAACAAGGAACTCGCTGACGATGTTGACGGCAAGGTCCTCATCAAGACAGAAGATAATATCACAACAGATCACATCATGCCTTCCAATGCGAAGCTTCTGCCTTTCAGATCCAATGTTCCTTATCTTGCAGATTTCTGCCTCACTCCCTGTGATGAAGGATTCCCTGCAAGAGCTAAGGAGAACGGCGGCGGATTCATCATCGGCGGAGCTAACTACGGTCAGGGTTCTTCCCGTGAGCACGCTGCACTTGCACCTCTCCAGCTTGGAGTTAAGGGTGTCATTGCTCTGTCTTTCGCTAGGATCCATATGGCAAACCTCATCAACAACGGTATCCTGCCTCTCGTATTTAAGGATACTGAGGACTATAAGAAACTTGATATGCTTGATGAGCTCGAGATCAAGGATGCCAGAAACCAGATCGAGGCAGCAGTAGAAGGAAAGCCCGTTATGGTAACCAACAAGACAAAGGGTTATGACTTCGCAACAGATCTTTCCATCTCCGACAGACAGTGCGGAATGCTGCTTGCAGGTGGTCTTTTGAATTTCACAAGGAAACAGGCAGAAGGCTGATATGGATATAAACGAGAGAGAACAGATGATTGGAAAACTTGCCGATCTGTCCTGCAATATGGACTTTATCGACAAGGAACTCTATTCCAAATATAACGTTAAGAGAGGTCTGCGCAACAACGACGGCACAGGCGTTCTTGTAGGCCTGACTCAAGTCGGCGAAGTCATGAGCTACATCGTGGATGACGCTGACAGGATCCCGGTTGAAGGCAAGCTCTTCTACAGAGGATATGAGATCTCTGATCTTGTCAACGGTTTCTATCCTGCAGGCAAGTTCGGATATGAAGACATTGTTTATCTTCTTTTGACGGGTAATCTTCCCAAAGAAGATGAGAGCAGGGAGTTCTGCAAACTCCTGTCTTCTGCAAGGCCGCTTCCCGATAACTTTACCGAGGACATGATATTGAAGGCTCCGAGCCCTGATGTCATGAACAAGCTTGCAAGATCAGTATTGGCAATGTATTCCTATGACGATGATCCGGATTCTTTGGATCTCAATAACGTTGTCCGCCAGTGTGTTGAGCTCATCGCAAGATTCCCGGTGCTCATCTCTTATGGTTACATGGCCAGAAGACACTACGTTGAGCATAGAGGTCTCTTTTTACACAATCCCGTGCCTGAATATAATGCGGCGCAGAATATCCTGCATCTTATCAGACCCGACGGCAAGTTCTCCGAACTGGAAGCAAGGATCTTAGATCTTATGCTCGTTCTGCATGCCGAGCACGGCGGCGGCAACAATTCCACATTCGTAACTCACGCTGTTTCTTCCACAGGCGCCGATACATATGCCGTAATGGCTGCAGCCATCGGATCTCTTAAGGGCCCTCAGCACGGCGGCGCGTCCGGTAAGGCTTATGCTATGATGTGTGATCTTCGCGAAAATATCAGCAACTGGAAGGACGAGGATCAGATCAGAGCATATCTTACCAAGGTCATGAAGAAAGAAGCATTCGATAAGTCAGGACTTATCTACGGTATCGGACATGCTGTTTATACCTTGTCGGATCCCAGAACGGTCATTATCCGTAAACATGCAAAGCAGCTGGCTGAAGAAAGCGGCAATATGGATCTTTATGATCTTTATCTGCTTGTCGAAAAGATCGCTCCCGAAGTCTTCCACGAAGTCAAGAACTCGGATAAGATAATCTGCGCAAACGTTGATTTCTATGCAGGTCTTGTATATTCGATGTTAGGAATCCCTCAGGAACTCTATACTCCGCTTTTCGCATGCGGAAGGATCGCAGGCTGGAGTGCCCACAGGATAGAGGAATTAGTATCAGGAGGAAGGATCATGCGTCCCGCATATAAGTGCGTTAATCACAGACGTACATATACGCCGGGTGAAGGACGTGATCATAATAACTGATATGAAACTTATAATCGCCACTTCTAATGAAGATAAAGTAAGAGAGATCGCAGAAGTCCTTGAAGGCACAGGCTTTACGGCTGTTTCGATGAAAGAAGCCGGCTATCATCCTGATATCGTGGAAGATGCCGATACTTTTGAAGGAAATGCCATGATCAAGGCTATGGCTCTGCATGAACTTGCCGAGGATGCTTATGTAATGGCTGATGATTCAGGCCTTTGTATCGATGCTCTGGACGGAGCTCCCGGCATCTATTCATCCAGATTCTGCGGGGAGGATTCGACTTACGAAGAGAAGTTCAAAAAGATCTTCGAGATGCTAAAGGATGTTCCCGAAGAAGCCCGCACTGCCAAGTTCTGCTGTGCAATTGCAGTAGTTAAGCCTGACGGCAGTTCTTTTACTGTCAGGGGAGAGGTCTGCGGAATCCTTCATGAGACTCCCGCAGGAGATAACGGATTCGGTTACGATCCTATCTTCTATGTGCCTGAATTCGGCATGACTACAGCCCAGATGGATCCTGACCAAAAGAACCGGATATCCCATAGAGGCAAGGCCCTTAGGGCTATGGTTGAAAAACTGACAGATAAATGTTAATATTGTCGGGCACGCACATTTGTCCGTGACTCAGATACATGCGGGGAACTTCAACGTGAACGAAAATCAGCAGGAATACTATCTTGTATCGAAGAATGCAATGCCTGAAGTCTTTCTGAAGGTTATTGAAGTCAAGCAGCGTCTTAATACCGGAGAATTTAATTCCGTAAACGAAGCTGTCCGCAATGTGGGCATATCAAGAAGCGCATACTATAAGTATAAGGATTCTGTTCTGCCTTTTTACGAAGCTACAAACGGTAAGAAGGTTACGGTCCTTATCTCCGTTGAGAATTTCAGAGGTATCCTGGCATCTGTCATCGGCATTATATCCGCATCCAGAGCCAGCATTTTGACCATCAACCAGAATATTCCCATCAACGGGGTTGCGGACATATCGATCTCATTCGATACTGATTCGATGTTGGGCACCGTTGAAGATATCTTAAACGATATCTCCCGCGTTGCAGGTGTCCGCAAATGTGTGATCTTAAGCCGTGAATAATTGGAGGATATATAAATGATAAACATAGCAATATTGGGATTTGGCGTTGTAGGTTCAGGCACATGTGATGTTCTGTCCAATAATGCCGAGATCATTAAGAAGAGGATTGGGGATGAGATTTATGTTAAGAAGATCCTGGATCTTCGCGATTTTCCTGACAGCCCCTACAAAGATCGTGTAACTCACGATGCAGACGAGGTCTTTGGTGATCCCGATATAAAAGTTGCAGTAGAGACGATCGGCGGTGCCAGAGTAGCTTATGATTACACTAAGAGAGCCTTAAGCGCGGGCATCAGTGTCGTTACGAGCAATAAGGAACTCGTGTCTACTCATGGCGTAGAACTCATGAAACTTGCTTGTGACAACGGTTGTGTTTATCTTTTCGAGGCTGCCGTAGGCGGCGGAATCCCGATCATAAGGCCTCTTTATAAGTGTCTTGCGGCAAACAATATCGTTAAGATCGCAGGTATCGTTAACGGTACGACAAACTATATCCTGTCTTCCATGAAGAACTCCGGAATATCCTACGAAGGAGCACTCAAGAAAGCCCAGCAGAAGGGATATGCGGAGCAGGATCCTACTGCTGACTGTGAGGGAATCGATGCTCAGCGCAAGATTTCGATCCTTTCTTCGATCGTTATGGACGGCAAATACTGTGATCCTTCAAAGATCCATGCTGAAGGAATCTCAAAACTCACAACTGAAGATATAGCCCTTGCCAGAGCAATAGGCTGCGAACTTAAGCTCATCGCTTACTTCGGAAACAACGGTGACGGCACGGCTTCTGCTTTCGTTGCTCCTCATTTTGTTGATAAGGCATGCATGCTTTCAGATGTTGAAGGTGTATTTAATGCAGTCCTCGTTGAAGGCGATTATCTTGGTCAGGCTGTATTCTACGGCAGGGGAGCAGGCTCGTATCCTACGGCATCTGCTGTTGCCGGTGATGTTATAGAAGCTTGTGTTAACGGCTCTGTTGACATGAAGACCCGCCTTTGGGATGACTCCGTATCAGTCTTCCGTGATTACGATGACATCAAATCTGATTTCGTCGTTTATTCTGAAGATGATGATATGGATCTTTCAGCAGTTCTTCCATCAGCACAGGCTGTAGAGAATGCTTCAGGTGTTAATGCGGTAATAGTAAATGACATCACAGAAGCGGAACTCAAGTCTAAGCTTGAAGGGAAGAGCGGCATAGAGTATAAGCATTATCTGAAGTAGTATTCATGTTCTTTAACTCGGATCTTAATTGACCGTAAAGAATGTGAATGATAAAATAAAAACATGAAAGCACAACCTGCAAGGACGGTCGTCTTTCTGAGTATGAATTTAAGATCCACCCATCAGGCTGCTATCCTTTATGGGTGGATCGTTTTATTTGCTTTTATACTTGGAGTCCAAGTATGCAAATAGCTTCAACAACAGCGTTATTGAAGCTATAACCAGAGTGATCACTGCGATTACAATAGATATAATTTCATAAGCTGTCATATCCACATTCCTCCTTTACAATTTACTCTCCCGGGGGATGTGTAATCGTACTCAGAGGACGACCGCCCATCTGCAGGCTGTGCAAATAATTATACAACGAACAGAACATATGTTCAATTTGCTGAGGGGAAGTTAATAGTGGAAAAAAAGACCCCAATGCCATTTGCATTGAGGTCTCAAGTATGAATAACTGTTTTTATACGATCTGGTTATCGTTATAAGTCTTATAGAGGACGGCAAGGTCTTTCATGAGTTTGTTCATCTTAATCTGATTCTCTGATGTCTTGGAAAAATCTCCGTCAGCTATGGATTTCTTGATCTGAGAGAAGACGCAGAGAGTATCTTCAGTGTCTTTTCCGAGTTCTCTCTTGATGTCGTTGATCTTGTCCCAGAGCTTCTCATCGTATGTTGTTACAGTTTCCGAGTAGATCTTGGAGACTCGTCTGATGGATGAGAGGTTTGCGGGGATGATCTTCTCGATGAGTTCCATCTCCCAACGCTCCAGCATGGCCATTGCATATGACTTAAGAACGAGTTCGCTGAAAACATCGCCTCTGCAGAGCAGTGTTTCTACTTTGGGGTCGTTCTTTAATACCTGCATGGAATCGAAAACGGTATACGAGGGCTTTCCGAAAAGCCTGTCACGTTCTTCTTCGTCCATATCCTCGAAGATATCATCTTCACATCTGTAAAGACGGTCTGTTTCGAGATACTTGCCGGGTGTACCGTAAGGCTTACAGAATTCTTCCTCGAGTTCTTTGCGGGAAAACTTGGCATCTGCTACGAATTCAAGGCCATCAAGCATGCACTGGTAGATTGCTGCAACACAAAGATATGTGTTTGTATGCGGGTTGGGAGCTCTAAGCTCAAATCTGGTTGCATAAGTATTTCCTATCGTGCGAACAAGACCAAGGAGAACAGACCTGTTACGGGAAGGTGTTGTAACATCCATGCCGATCGAAGCAACTGCATGAGTAGGAGCTTCGAATCCGGGAGTAAGTCTTGCGAAAGCATCGGTAGAAGCTGATACGAAGGGGTTGATTATGGAATAGTTCTTCATGATGCCCATAAGACAGCCCCAGCCGATCGTGGAAAGATAATCTTTGGTGAGGTCTTCGGGTGAGAAGAGATTGATCTTCTTGCCGTTCTTAAGGTAGGCAACGGCATTTACATGAGTATGTTCGCCGGAACCTGCAACGCCTGTAAGGGGCTTAGCATCAAAGCTGACATCCAGACCGTGGAGACGGAAGATCTCCTTGATGAGGATCCTTGCGATAAGCTCATAATCAGCACCCTGAAGTGCATCCGAATATTTCCAGTCAACTTCGAGCTGTTCCATGATGAGGTGATAATCACCGGAAGAATTGATAGAAGCCTTAACGCCTCCGACTTCCTTATGACCCATCTCAGGGTTGAACCCGTAGAGTTCCAGAAGCATTATGACCTGCTCAAGTGCAGTGCGGACAACGCCCTTAGTGCGCTTCCAGTAAGATTCCTTGAGTTCCTGAGAGATGGAGAGCTGTTCTGTCGTTATGATCTCATCAGGGGAATTGACCCAGAATTCAAGTTCGGTAGCAACTATCAAGTTGACCGAATCAAGATCATCAAGGGAGAATCCGAGCTCTTCGCAAAGAGCGGGGTCCTTTTCGAAAAGCTTGATTATCTCTTTTTCGAAGAAATCGGCGCTCTTCTTGAGGACTGAACGGGAACAGACGAAATCGTCGTTATGCTTAAGGAATGAGGGGATCCTCAAAGTACCGACAGGCTTATTGGTCTCAGGATCTATATGCTCGTAGTTGTAGTCAACATACCAGATGACGTCGGGGTCGGGAATAAGATCGACTTTACCGTCGTTTAATGTGGCGATCCCGGGAAGGACAACGGAAGAACCGTCGGTTTGGACAGCATGACCTTCAAGATATTTATCGGGATTTTGGATGAAATCGGAGATCGGGATCTTTTCATCTGTATCGTTGCCCGAAAGGTCTACGCCTGCCAGTGATACGAACTTGATAGCAGGATTCTCTTCCAGGATCTTCTTGATATCCTCAGTTGAATGTTTATCTGTCGGTATTACGTATAACAGATCAGGATAAACGTGAAAATCGGTCATATTATGCCTCCGTCCATTTATAACTGGAGTTATTCTATCATATTGTTTATAATATTTCGTGTTATTTAGAAACATATTATCAAGCGCGAGAGGGAAGATTTTTTGACGATATGAACATTATTCCTGTTGAATACAAGCAAGCCATGAACATCGAGCACGGCAGCGTCAAGTGGCCCTGCAGGTTTCTGTTCGCGTTTCTCTTTCTGCTTAACGGCCTGGTCAATCTTAATCCTTATGCAAGTTCGGACTTCAGCGACCTTATTAATTATTTCTACTATGGGACTGATGAAATACCAAGTTTGCAAGCAATTCCGATAAGTCAGGCAAATATCATTTACCTGATCTCAATGTCGGGTTCGATATTGCTGACTGTGTTTGTATCCGGCATTGTTTCGGCTTATCTTGCGAAAAGATACAGGATCAAGCTTGTAACGGATGAACCTACTAAGGAGAGGATCCCCCTAAGGAAGATATTGGGTTGGGGGGTGTTTGTCCTTTTCGCTTTTATTCCGTTTGCGTTCAATGTCTTATATTCGTTCATTGTCATCATCATTATCCTGCCCGGCGCCGTATTGCTCCCGGCCTTCTATATGAACGATAACTGCAACATCTTTAAGTCGATCGGACGCTGCGTCTATCACTTAAGAGGCGGATACATGAAGACTTTACAGGTGATTATCCTTATCTATCTTACGGATTATATAGTGACGCTTTTATCCAACATGCTTATATACCCGCTCACGGCCCCAGGTTCCGTTGTGCTTTCGGCTTTTGTAAGCGCCTGGTGCTGGACGGCTCTTGCAAGGTTTGCAGGCGCAAGATACAGGGTCCTCAAGTACATGAAAGGTGCCAATCCGTTTCAAACACCCAATCAGGAAGGCAGTAAGTCCATTTAAATCTGTCAATTCGCTTAAATCGATAATATTGTATTTTCGAGCCCTTTTTATTATTATTAGTTAGTTAATCGAAAATATGCATATTTATGCGGAGGAATTTACATGGACGTTAATAAGATCGCGATCGACAAACATTTGGAATGGGGAGGAAAGATCGAAGTAATCTCCCGTGCACCCGTAGGCAGCAAAGAAGAGCTTTCCATTGCTTACACACCCGGAGTTGCAGCTCCCTGTCTTGAGATCCAGAAGGATGTTGACCTTTCTTACGTATATACGAGAAGATCAAACCTTGTAGCTGTCGTAACAGACGGTACGGCAGTCTTAGGTCTTGGTGATATCGGCCCTGAGGCCGGCATGCCTGTTATGGAAGGCAAATGTGCGCTTTTCAAGGCTTTCGGTGGTGTTGATGCTTTCCCGATCTGCATCAGATCCAAGGATGTTGATGAGATCGTTAAGACAGTTGCTCTTATCGCAGGTTCTTTCGGCGGCATCAATCTCGAGGATATCTCGGCTCCCAGATGCTTCGAGATCGAAAAGAAACTCAAAGAGATCTGTGATATCCCGATCTTCCACGATGATCAGCACGGAACCGCTGTTATCTCTCTTGCAGCTCTTACAAACGCTCTTAAGATCGTAGGCAAGAGCATAGATGAGATCTCCGTAGTAATCAACGGTGCAGGCGCTGCAGCTACTGCAATAACTAAGCTCCTCGTATCCAGAGGCCTTAAGAATGTTGTCCTCTGTGACCGAAAGGGCGCCATCTATGAAGGTCGTGACAATCTCAATCCTGCAAAGGAAGAGATAGCAAAGATCACGAACCGCGAAAAGAAGCAGGGAAGCCTTGCTGATGTTATTGTCGGTGCAGACGTATTTATCGGCGTATCAGCTCCCGGCGTTCTTACAGCAGATATGGTAGCCACAATGGCCAAGGATCCTATCGTCTTTGCTTGTGCCAACCCCACACCTGAGATCCTTCCTGATGAAGCAAAGAAGGCAGGCGTTGCAGTTATGGCAACCGGCAGATCCGATTATCCTAACCAGGTTAATAACGTTCTTGCATTCCCCGGAATCTTCCGCGGCGCACTCGATGTAAGAGCATCTGATATCAATGACGAGATGAAGATCGCAGCAGCTGAGGCTATCGCAGGCATCGTTTCCGATGAGGAGCTCAACCCCGAATACATCCTTCCCGATGCATTCGACGAGAGAGTCGGCAAGGCCGTAGCGGCAGCAGTAGCAGAAGCGGCACGCAAGTCCGGAGTTGCAAGGATCTGAGAATAACTAGAAAGGCAAGGAACTGTTTATGATCGACGATATCGAATTATTAAATGTACTCGAAAACAACGCAAGGCTGTCTTCGGCAGAACTTGCCGTTATGTTGGGCTCCACGGAAGCTGAAGTAGAAGCAGAGATCGCAAAGCTCAAGGAAGATAAGATCATCCTTGGTCATTCCACGATTATAAATTGGGAGAAGATAATGCCCTATAACTGCATCGGCATGATCGAAGTAAGGATCACGCCCATCAAGAACAAGGGCTACGATCAGATTGCCAATATCCTCTCCAAATACGATAAGGTTACTGCCTGCTATCTTATGTCCGGCGGATTTGACCTTATGATCATCTATGAGGACAAGACCTTGAGGGATATCGCTAACTTTGTAAACGAGAAGATAGCAACCCAGGAAGGCGTCCTTTCTACAACAACGCATTTTATCCTTAAGAAATATAAGGCTAACGGAATAGTTTTCGAGTCACCCGATGATGATGACAGGCAGGCGGTCGTATTATGAGTTTTGATTACGAATCCAAGATTTCAGACTGCGTAAAGCAGGTACCGCCCTCGGCTATCAGGCGTTTCTTCGACCTGGCTTCCGAGATGAAGGGAAGAGTAATATCCCTTTCGATCGGTGAGCCTGACTTTGTTACGCCCTGGGACATCAGGGAAGCCGGTATCGATTCGCTCGTAGACGGCTATACCCACTATTCGCCCAACTCGGGTTACAGCAAGTCCAAAGAAGCTATAGCTGAATATATCAAGAGAAGATACGGCATGACTTATGATCCCAACGGTCAGATCCTCATCACCGTAGGCGGAAGCGAAGGCCTTGACCTTGCTGCAAGAGCTCTCATCAATCCCGGTGACGAGGTCATCATCGTAGAGCCCTGCTTCGTTGCATATAAGGCAACGGTCATGTTTGCTCACGGTGTTCCCGTAACTGTCTCCACGAAGCCTGAGAACTCCTATAAGCTCATGCCTGAAGAACTTGAGGCAGCCATTACCGATAAGACGAAATACATCATCTTAGGTTATCCTTCGAATCCTACAGGTGCCGTAATGACCCTTGAGGATCTTGCAAAGATCAAGGATGTGCTCTTAAAGCATCCCGACATAATCGTCCTTTCCGATGAACTTTACGGCGAACTCAACTATATCGACGGCAAACCCGTATCGCTTGCCCAGTTCTCCGAGATCGCAGACAGAGTCATCGTTATCAACGGATTCTCCAAGGCCTTCGCCATGACCGGTTTCAGGATTGGTTATCTCCTTGGCCCCAAGGAGCTTATCGCTCCCATGAACAAGATCCATCAGTACTGCATAATGTGCTCACCTTCAATGGCCCAATACGCCATCGTTGAAGCTTCGCTCAACGGCGATGCTCATGTTGAGGAGATGCGAAAAGAATATAACCGCAGAAGAAGAGTAATCCTGAAGGGCTTGGAAGATGCAGGTCTTGAGTGCTTCGAGCCATTCGGCGCCTTCTATGCGTTCCCTTCGATCAAGAGCACAGGTCTTTCATCCCAGGAATTCTGTGAAAGATTCCTCATGGAAAAGGGTGTTGCCATCGTTCCCGGCAATGCTTTCGGTGATTGCGGTGAAGGTTTTGTTCGTATCAGTTATGCCGCTTCCATGGAAAACATTCAGGAAGCTATGAGAAGACTCGCCGAGTTCACAAGCGAATTGAAAGCAGGTAAGGATTAATGCTCGAATTTGACAACATAAGACTTGAATTAGAAGGCTATGAGGAGCCTGTCGAAAAGCTTCGCGATGCTCTCCACATTGATGTGGTATCTACTGAGATCTCCGAGCTTGAAGCCCGCACACAGGAGCCTGA
>JAIKVV010000092.1 GCA_024685385.1 Saccharofermentans sp.
AAAAGACTCCTTATCAAAGAAGTCTTTTGTCATTCCTACTTTCTGTACACCCTGTCCCGGGTATGCAAATGCTATCTTCATCTTTTATCCTTTATTTCAGCAGACGGGCTTTGCCTGTCCCATCAGCTTATTTGCTTCATCAAACATCTCATCAATGATCGTCTTTACGGGCTTGATCTCCTTTATCATTCCGGAGATCTGGCCTGCCATGAATGTGCCTTCCTTCGTGTCACCGTCAACAACGGCCTTGCGGAGAGATCCGGCTCCTAAAGCTTCCATCTCTTCGAAGCTTGCATGTCTTTCTTCAAGCTCAAGATACTTTGCCGTAAGCTGGTTCCTGATCTGTCTTACGGGAGCACCCGAAGACCTGCCGGTAACCTTCGTGGAAGTATCCTTTGCCTTGATGACCATATCCTTATAGTTCTGGTGGATATTGACTTCCTCCGATGCGAGGAAGACTGTTCCGCACTGAACTCCGACTGCTCCGAGCATGAAAGATGCTGCAACACCCCTGCCGTCGGCGATGCCGCCTGCCGCAAGAACGGGGATGCTTACTGCATCGACAACCTGGGGAACCAGAGCCATAGTCGTAAGTTCGCCTACGTGTCCGCCCGACTCGGTGCCTTCCGCGATGACCGCATCAGCGCCGTCACGCTCCATCTTCTTTGCAAGAGCAACAGAAGGAACAACGGGAACGATAAAGCAGCCAGCTTCCTTCCACATGGGGATGTATTTGCCTGCGGAACCTGCGCCTGTAGTTACGACTTTGACCTTCTCCTCGGCTATGACCTTGGCGATCTCGTCAGCTCTGGGATTCATGAGCATGAGGTTAACGCCGAAAGGCTTGTCGGTAACCTCCCTTATCTTCTTGATCTGGTCTCTAAGCCAGTTCTCGTCAGCACCGCCGACACCGATGATGCCGAGGCCTCCTGCCTCTGAAACGGCAGCTGCGATATGCCAGTCTGCGACCCAGGCCATGCCTCCCTGGAAGAGGGGATATTTAAGTCCTAAGATATCAGCTATCGTCTTCATGTAAGTCTCCTTTCGACTCTTGATCAATATTCCATATATGCGGCATCCCATGTGAGTCCGCCGCCGAAGCTCGCTATTACCAGTTTCTGTCCCTTTTGAAGCTGACCGTTCTTCTTCATTTCATTCATGAGAGAAGGGATCGATGCAGAGGAAGTGTTGCCCGTCTCCTGTAAGGTCATGGGGAACTTTCCGAGGTCGATCTTGAGTTTCTTAGCTGTTGCTTCGATGATCCTCGCATTTGCCTGATGAAGGACAAAATAATCTATATCATCAGCAGATACTCCGGCCTTCTTAAGAACATCTTTTATGATCTTCGGAACCTCTGTTACGGCGAACCTGAACACATCCCTACCGGCCATCTGAAAATGAGTATTCTTTATGAAGTCTTCGTCATCCAGTCTGTCGGGCTGCTTCATGTTCGAACAGTAAAGACAGTCTCCTCTCTCATATGAAGATCTCATTATCGATGTGACGGGTGTTCCTTCACAGGCTTCAAGGACCGCACATCCGGCGCCGTCTCCGAAGAGGATACAGGTTCCCCTGTCAGTCCAGTCAACATAATTCGAAAGGGTTTCCGCACCGACAACAAGGACCTTCTTAGCCCTTCCCGCTTCAATAAAGCTCTGCGCCGTAAGGAAAGCTGATATCCAGCCGGGGCAGGCGGAATTAACGTCAAAACAACCGCACTCTTCCGTTGCGCCGACAGCATGCTGAACAGTGCATGCAACCGAAGGGAGAACAACATCAGGTGTGGTAGAAGCTGCAACTATAAGGTCTATCTCAGACCCTGATATGCCGGCATCCTCTATCGCTCTTTGAGCTGCGATGCCTGCCATATAAGATGTGGTTTCTTTTTTATGATCAGATATATGTCTTTTTTTAATACCGGTCCTCTCGGTGATCCACTCGTCACTTGTATCAACGATACGGGAAAGATCGTCATTGCTTACGACCTTCTCCGGCAAATAAGAACCTAAACCTATTATCTTTCCGATCATATGATCTCCCGTACAATTTACTTTGATTGTCATTTATTTTGATTATCAAAGTATTTTTACGCTAAAAGTA
>JAIKVV010000027.1 GCA_024685385.1 Saccharofermentans sp.
AAAGGGCTCCCTGACTCTTAGCGAAAAGAGGGCGTGTTATATGAAGAAAGTAATAGGTCTTATGCTTGTCCTGGCACTTGGGCTTTCCTTCATGGGGTGCGGTGCCAAGAGCGATAGCGGATCGGGAGCAGCCGATAACAAGGCTGCGGCAGCATCACAGGATAAAGATGCGAAGGATAACGGCGGCAATTCTGCAGCCGAAGTCGGTTTCAATCTTGGCGATAACGGTGATATGTATGTCTTCAAGGTAAGTTCCAAGCTCAACCTTAAGCAGGATGCATGGCTCGGCATCGTCCCTTCCGGTGACTATACGAAAGAAGTCGATGCAGATGAAGTTGATGTCTACTATGTATATCAGGCGACTCCCGAAGAAAATGCCGGCAACGATTATCTTTTCGAGTATCCGAAAATTGATGTGAAGGAAAGCATCGAAGACGGCAATTACACGATGGTCCTTTGTGATACGGATGAGGACACCGGCAAGGTCTTGTTCTATCTTCCCGTAACAATCAAGGGAGATTCTCTGAAACTCGATCTTGATAAGCTCAAGGTCAATAAATGATCTGATACGTGAACTAAACTTTTCGAAGGACCCGGGAAAGACACCCGGGTCCTTGTTTATGTTATACTTGATCAGAGAAAAATAAGGGAGACATTATGTTTAAGCCGGTATCTGCAAGCTGCTCGAAAAGGATCTTTTCATTGCTTTTATCATTTGCAGTTCTTTTTACTGCAGTCTCATGTACCCCCAAAGAAGAAACGACAGGAATCAGTGAAACTTCGTCTGCTGCCACTTCCTCTGCGTCATCGGAAACTACTACAACTACCACAACCACGATTAAGCCGGAGCCCCCGGATGTGACGGGTTCCTATCTGATGAAACTTAATGCCAAGTCAGAAGATTATTCTGTTGCTTACAGATTGGACCTGCTTGATAAAGACGGCAGGCTCGGTTTTATGTTTACGAACATTTATGACGATTATGAATGGGTCTTTAAGGTCTTTGAGGCTGAAGATAAGCTGAACGATGGATCCCTTATTGCTGAATACAAGGATGAAGAAATAAGTGTAAAGGTTGCATCTGACGGGAAAACGGCGGATGTAGCTTTCCTGGATAGTGAAGGGAAAAACGGACCCTTAAGCGGTCATTACGAACGGATAGATGACCTTGATGAAGAATACCATCCGGAGGCTGTTCCTGAATCAACTAATGATCCTTACACTCCCGGCGGTGCGGTTGATGCAGTGCTGGCCAAAACAGCCAGAGAGGATCTCGGACTTCCTGAAGGAGCAGTCCTTACTGCAGACGACTTATCTAAAGTGGATTACCTTGAGATAATCAATGAACCGTCGGCTTCACTTAACGGTATCGAATATTTTACGGGGCTTCGCAGGATCAGTGTTCAGATAAGCTCCATTTCCGACATTTCTCCGCTTGCTGATCTTAAGTCACTGGAAGAGATAACATTTACTTATGCTTTTATAGATGCCATTCCTGATTTTTCAAAGTGCGAGTCTCTCGAGTCTCTTGCACTGCAAAACTGTTGGATCAAAGATATTTCTCCTGTCGCTGCCATAAGTTCACTAAAGCGTCTTTACATCAGCAACAACCGGATCACGAGCATCGCGCCGATCAAGGATATGGATACATTGGAAGAGATAAGTTTATACCATAATCCGATAACCGATTGGGAGACTATTTCCGGCAACGGGAAGCTGATCTCTGCGCTCTTGCAGGATTACGACACTACCCTTAAAGTTCTTGATAAAGCCCGTCAAATAGTGAAGGAAACCATAACTGATGATATGAGTGAGCTTGAAAAGGAGATTGCGATCTACAGAAAATTACAAGAGATTGCCGATTACAAATCCTGGCAGAGGCCTGTCAAGCCGGACGGATATTATATCCTGATGAAAGGACAGGGCGTCTGCGCTGATTGGGCTGAAACGACAGCATTGCTCATGACACTCGCAGGGCTTGATTGCAGCGAGATCGGTTCAGATACCCATGCCTGGAATATCATTAAGATCGACGGTGCTTATTACGAGATAGACTGTTTATGGGATGATGGATCGGATCCCGAAGAATGGAAGTATTTCAATGTCAGCCGCGCACGAATGGATAGCGTTGAGGATCATCATATCAGTATGTTTAATTATCCTGTAGCCGAGAAATCCATGATGAAACTTAAGTATTTATTGCTGATCAAAGAGTTTTGACATTTGCCCGGCAATAAAATAAAATCTGAACGGTTAGGTGAGGAGAATAAGATGATAAGAGTTTTAATGGTATGCCACGGCAACATCTGCAGATCGCCTGTTGCCGAGTTCATATTGAAAGACCTGGCCGATTCCGAAGGCCTGTCCGATCTCATTTATTGTGAGTCCAGAGCGACCCATACTGACGAGATCTGGAACGGATACGGGAGCCCCGTATATCCTCCCATGAAGAAGATCCTTTCGCGTCACGGGATTTCCTGTGAAGGCAAGCAGGCAACATTGATTTCGCGCACGGAATATAACAGGTTTGACCTGATAATCGGGATGGACGAAGAGAACATGAGCGTCCTGCGCCGCATGTTTGACGGGGACCCCGAGGGCAAGGTGCATCTTCTGACTGAATATGCCGACAAGAACAAGGGACTTCACATAGAAGATCCCTGGTATACGGGGAATTTCGAGAAAGTTTACGGGCAGATAGAAGAAGGCTGTATAGGTCTGATGGATTATCTGAAGGAGAATCGTTTATGATAAGGCTTTTCGCAAATAAGGAGCAGATGGGGGACGGCAGGATAGAACTCGATAAGGAGAGTGTCCATTATCTTGCTGATGTCATGAGGATAAAGCCGGATGAGCGCTTCGTCGTGGCAGATCCGGAGGGTTTTGACAACTTCTGCACTCTTGAAGGAAGCCATGCCGTGATAGTCGACAGAAAGCCTAATAATACTGAGCCTTTGGCCAATGTAACATTGTTACAATCGATCTCCAAGGGTGAGAGGATGGACCTTACGATCCAAAAGGCCGTCGAACTCGGTGTAAGCCGTATCGTACCTGTTTTCTCGGCCAGATGCGTCGTCACTCCCAAGGAAAACCGCAAGTGCGACCGCTGGCGCAAGATCGCCCTTGAGGCTGCAAGACAGTCGGGGAGGGGCAGGGTGCCTGAGATCCTTGATCCGGTGAAATATAAGGATGCCGTAAAATATGCCAAGGATAGTGCATCGCTGATGATATTCCCCTGGGAAGAGGCATCTTCTGAAGATGTGTCTTTAAAATCCTGTCTTAATGGTGCCCGTATATCCGGGAAAAACGATATAACTGTATTTATCGGTCCCGAAGGCGGTTTTACGCCTGAAGAATCTGCTCTTGCAAAAGAAGCCGGCGCTTCGGTGGTTACGCTGGGCCCCAGGATACTGAGGACTGAGACTGCAGGCCCTGCCGTGCTCGCCATGATCCTTTACGAACTGGAACTTTGATCTTTCCCCCGCAAAATGTTGATTTCACCCAACTGTTAAGTCCGGTCGGGTGGATTTTTTTGCAGTTTTTAACTTTTGTTATATAATTACGCGTGTTAAAATAGACAGTTGCTGAATAAATACCAAAAGCAGGTTAGGAGATCAGATGAGATACGCAGCACAGAAGGGCACCAGAGACATACTGCCCGAAGAGATATATAAGTGGCACAAGGCAGAGAAGATGTTTGCCGATGTTTGCCATTCGTTCGGCTTCGAAGAGATCAGGATCCCGACATTTGAGCAGACGGACCTTTTCCAGAGGGGCGTCGGTGATACGACGGATGTCGTTACCAAAGAGATGTATACATTTGACGACAAGGGCGGAAGGAGCATTACCTTAAGGCCCGAAGGCACTGCGGGCGTAGTAAGGAGCTATATCGAGAACGGCATGTCATCGCTCCCGTCACCCGTAAGGCTCTTCTATAACATCACGGCTTTCAGATATGAGAAGATGCAGAAGGGCAGATACCGTGAGTTCCACCAGTTCGGACTTGAGGCTTTCGGTGCAACGGGTCCTTCCATCGATGCTGAGATCATCAGCGTTGTTGATGTCTTCTTCAAGAGAATGGGACTCGCCAACATCAAGCTCTGCATCAATTCCATCGGCTGCCCCGAGTGCCGCAAGCAGTATAACGAGCTGCTCAAGGACTATTTCAGACCTCACATCGATACGATGTGCGAGGACTGTAAGGCAAGGTTTGAGCGCAACCCCTTGAGGATGATCGACTGTAAGATCGACGGACCCAAGGAAGTCGTTCAGAACGCTCCGAGGCTGATCAACCACCTCTGTGACGAGTGCCGCGCTCATTTCGAAGGCTTAAAGAGCGAGCTCGATGCTCTTGATATCAAGTATGAGATCGATCCCAACATCGTAAGAGGTTTGGATTATTACACAAGGACCGTTTTCGAGTTCGTTTCCGAAAACGTAGGCTCCCAGGGAACGATCTGCGGCGGCGGACGTTACGACGGCCTGGTCGGATTGATGGACGGTCCTGCTACACCCGGCATCGGCTTTGCCATGGGCGTTGAGAGATTCCTTCTCGAAGCTGAGGCCCAGGGCATCGATCTGGGCAAGCCCCAGTATGTTAAAGTCTATTTTGCAGCAATGTCCGATGAAGGAAAGAACAAGGCCATGAAGATCTGTCACGACTTAAGACTTGCGGGCATCGGCTGTGAGCAGGACGTTGCAGACAGGAGCTTCCGCGCCCAGATGAAGTATGCCGGCAAGCAGGGGATCCCCTATCTGGTAGTACTGGGCGATGATGAGCTTGCTTCGGGCATAGTCAAGGTCAAGTGCATGGAAGACGGGCAGGAGACCGAAGTTAAGATCGACGATCTTAAGACCTTCCTCGAGGGGAAATAAACGAAATCTAATTAGCATTTTGCTGGAGGTAATACATGCAGTCACGTACACATACATGCGGAGAATTGAGGATCACCGATGCGGGAAAGAAAGTTCAGCTTTCGGGCTGGCTTGAGAATTTCCGTGAAGTCGGTGCAGAACTGGGATTCGTAGTGATCAGGGATTTCTACGGCACGACACAGATCGTTGTAGAAGATGCCGAGATGATGAAGACCGTTAAGGCCATCAATAAGGAATCCACGATCACGGTGATCGGAACGGTAAGAGAGAGAAGTTCCAAGAACCCCAAGCTCGCAACGGGCGACATCGAAGTCGTTCCCGAGCAGATCACCGTCCTCGGACGCTGCCGCTATAACGAACTGCCTTTCGAGGTAAATCACAGCAGAGAGGCAGACGAGGCTGCAAGACTCAAGTACAGATATCTTGATATCCGTAACCCTGAGGTCAAGAAGAACCTGATCTTGAGGAGCAATGTTATCGCAGCGCTCCGCAATGCCATGATCGCTCACGACTTTATGGAGATCACGACACCTATCCTTACGGTATCTTCTCCTGAGGGCGCAAGAGACTATCTGGTTCCCGCACGTAAGCACCCCGGCAAGTTCTACGCACTTCCCCAGGCACCCCAGCAGTTCAAGCAGCTCCTGATGGTGTCAGGCATCGACAGATATTTCCAGATCGCACCCTGCTTTAGAGATGAGGATGCAAGAGGCGACAGGTGCCCCGGCGAGTTCTATCAGCTCGACATGGAGATGGCTTTCGCAAGCCAGGACGATGTCTTCGAGATCATTGAAGACGTTCTGCCTCCCGTTTTCGCAAAATACGGCAAATACGACCGCGCATCCGGATCTCCTTTCGTAAGGATCCCTTACCGTGAAGCAATGGAGAAATACGGCACTGATAAGCCTGACCTCCGTATCGACCTTACGGTAACTGATGTAACGGATCTTCTCCGTACAGAAGAGTTTGCTCCCTTTGCAGAAGGAGAGATCAAGGCAGTTGTAATTTCTGACTTCCACGAGAGCCGCAAGTTCATAGACAAGACAATGAACGAGGCTTCGATCCAGTCAGGCAAACAGGGATACTGGTTCAGGATGGATGAGAACGGCGAGATCGTCGGAGGAATTTCCAAGTTCGTAGTTCCCAAGAAAGACGAAGTCGTTGCCAAGCTCGGCTTGAAGCCTGATACGCTCGTAGTCCTTTCTGCCGGAACAAAGGGCGATGCGCAGAAGATGGCAGGCGTTCTCGTTAAGACATTCGGCGCAGCCGTTCCCGGCCACATGGACAAGGAGCAGTATGCATTCTGCTGGATAGTCGATTTCCCCATGTATGAGATCGGTGAGGAATCAGGCGAGCTCGAGTTCTGCCACAATCCTTTCTCCATGCCTTCGGGCGGCCTTGATGTCCTTCTCAAGGCAGAAAAAGGCGAGATCGATCCTCTTTCGATAATGGCTGACCAGTATGACCTCGTAGTTAACGGAATCGAGCTCTCTTCGGGCGCGGTCCGTAACCACGATCCCGAGATAATGATCAAGGCATTCGAGCTCGTAAGGCTCGGTGAGGAAGACGTTAAGAAAAAGTTCCCCGCCATGTATAACGCATTCTGCTACGGCGCTCCGCCGCATGCCGGAATCGCTCCCGGAGTTGACCGTATGGTTATGCTCCTGTCAGGTGAGGAGACGATCCGTGAGGTCATTCCTTTCCCCATGAACAAGAATGCCCAGGATGTCATGATGGATGCTCCCGGATACGTATCCGAAAAGCAGCTTGAAGAGCTGTCGATAAAAACCTGCGTTGCTGAAGACAGCGCAACAGAGGAGGAATAAGGATTTGATGAACAACGAAGAACTTGACCTTAAGCAGGAAATCACATCTGAGGTAACAGAGCCTGCTGAGGAAAATGCCGCTGAAGCCGCATTTGACGATGTTGTCTCCAAAGAAGAGGCAGCTGCGATCGATGCGGAAGAAGAGAAAAAGAAGAAAGTCATAAAAGAGATCCTGGACTGGGTCAAGACTATCTGCATCGGTGTTATCGCCGGTGTGTTCCTGGTAGTCTTCGTAGTCCAGCGCGACAACGTTACGGGTGATTCCATGGTATCGACGCTCCATTCCGGAGACGTTATCTTCACACAGAAGATATGCACCTATTTCCATCTCTTTGATAGAGGAGACATCGTCATATTGGACGGTGAGGGAATGGAAGGATATTACCACAGCGAGTATCTCATCAAGAGAGTCATCGGTCTTCCCGGTGAGACGATCAAGATCGAGGACGGCAAGGTCTTTGTAAAGCCCGTAGGATCCGAGGATTTCTTCGTTCTTGAAGAACCCTATCTCGATGAGGACATCGCAACCTATGTCATGGATTCCGGCATCGAGAAAGGCTACGACCAGATAACTCTTAAGGACGATGAATATTACTGCCTGGGTGACAACCGCCCCGTAAGCAACGATTCCAGGCTCCTTGGACCTTTCACATCAAACAGGATCAAGGGAAAGGCATTCCTGCGCGTATATCCTTTCAACCAGGTAAGAACATTCTAAAGAAACGAAAGAAGACCGATGAGTAGAGAACAACAGGAACTGATAAGAAATTTCTGCATAATCGCCCATATCGACCACGGTAAGTCGACACTGGCTGACCGCCTGATCGAGCATACGGGAGTTAAGGAGAAGCGCGAGATGCAGTCGCAGATCCTCGATAACATGGATATTGAGCGTGAGCGCGGCATCACGATCAAGTCCCAGGCGACCCGCATGGCTTATAAGGCATCTGACGGCAAGACCTACATGCTGAACCTCATCGACACTCCGGGTCACGTCGACTTCAATTACGAAGTTTCGAGAAGCCTTGCAGCCTGTGACGGCGCGATACTGGTAGTAGACGCGTCCCAGGGCGTCGAGGCCCAGACACTGGCTAATGTCTATCTGGCAGTCGATGCAGACCTTGAGGTCCTCCCGGTTATAAACAAGATCGATCTTCCCTCGGCAAGACCTGAGGAAGTAAGGCGTGAGATAGAAGATGACATCGGCATCGATGCATCCCATGCGCCCCTCATATCAGCCAAGGCTGATATCGGAATAGATGAAGTCTTGGAGAAGATCGTAGAATATCTTCCCGCGCCTCAGGGCGATCACGACAAGCCTCTGCGCGCGCTGATCTTCGATTCCAAATACGATTCATACAAGGGCGTTATCGTAAGCTGCCGAATAGCAGAAGGATCCGTCAAGACCGGCGATAAGATCCGCATGATGCATACCGGCAAGGAATTCGTGATCACAGAACTCGGATATTTCCATCCGGGCGAGCTCGTTCCTTCGGATATGCTCGATACGGGCGAGGTAGGCTACATCTGCGCATCCATCAAGAATGTCCGCGATACGGCTCCCGGAGATACCGTCACGCTCGCAGACGATCCCGCGGATGAACCTCTGATCGGCTATAAGGGTATCCAGCAGATGGTATTCTGCGGCCTTTATCCGGTTGACGGCGCCAAGTACGGCGACCTCCGTGATGCGCTCGAAAAGTTAAGGCTCAACGATGCGGCTTTGTCTTTCGAAGCAGAGACTTCTGCTGCTTTGGGCTTCGGCTTCAGATGCGGATTTTTAGGCCTTCTTCACTATGAAGTAGTCCAGGAAAGGCTCGAGAGGGAATTCAATCTCGACCTTATCAGCACGGCACCTTCCGTTATCTACAAGGTGCATCTTACTGACGGATCGGTCATCAACTGCGATAACCCTACCAATATGCCTGATGTTGCCAATATCGACTATATGGAAGAGCCGATGGTCAAGGCATCGATAATGCTGCCTAAGGACTATGTCGGCAACATCATGGAACTCTGCCAGGACAGGAGAGGCGAGTATTCCGACATGAAATATCTTGACGACAACAGGGTCATTCTCACATACAGGATGCCTTTGAACGAGATAATCTACGACTTTTTCGATGCGTTGAAATCACGTACAAAGGGCTATGCATCACTTGACTACGAGCCTGACGGTTACGACCGTTCCAAGCTCGTCAAGCTCGATATCCTCCTTAACGGTGATCCTGTCGATGCTCTGTCGTTCATTGTCCATCAGGATAAGGCATATGCGAGGGGACGCCGCATGTGCGAGAAACTTAAAGAGAACATCCCGAGGCAGCAGTTCGAGGTTCCCGTACAGGCTGCGATAGGCGGCAAGATAATCGCCCGTGAGACTATAAGAGCTTTCCGTAAGGACGTTACGGCCAAGTGTTACGGCGGTGACATCTCCCGTAAGAAGAAGCTCCTCGAGAAACAGAAAGAGGGTAAGAAGAGGATGCGTCAGGTAGGTTCCGTGGAAGTTCCGCAGGAAGCCTTCATGAGCGTTCTGAAATTGGAGGAGGAATAATAAGTGGACTATTTCTTATATGCCGTGCTCTTTGTAGCAAGCTTTGCGATATTGATCAAGGGAGCCGATTTCCTTGTTGACGGTGCATCCTACATAGCCAGGGCCGCAGGGATCCCTACGCTGATCATAGGACTTACGATCGTGTCTTTCGGAACGAGCTGCCCCGAGGCCGGCGTATCGCTGGTATCAGCTCTTGAAAAGGCCAACCAGTTGTCCTACTCCAATGTCGTAGGTTCCAATATCTTCAATGTTCTCGTCATCATAGGCGTTTCTGCCCTGATGGCTTCGATAGCAGTGGAGAAGGATGTCTTAAAGTTCGACTTCCCGATATGCATCTTTGCATCGATCCTGCTCGTTGTTTTCGGCTTCGACGGTTACGTATCGAGGGTTGAAGGAATAATCCTTCTGGTTCTCATAGTTGCTTATGTCGTATATCTTGTCATCAGGACACGCAAGAGACCTCAGGCCTCTGAAAGCGAAGAAGATGAAGACAAGCCTCAGGGAAAAGCTACTGCAGGCAAGATCTTCTTAAAAGTCCTCATCATAATCGCATCCATTGCAGCCATCTCCTTGAGCGCTAAGGGCGTTGTTGCATCCTGCACATTCTATGCCCAGAAATTAGGCGTTTCCGATACCATAATCGGACTTACGGTCGTTGCTCTCGGAACGTCGCTTCCCGAACTTGTTACATCCATCGTGGCTCACCACAAGGGCGAGAACGACATCGCGATCGGCAATGTCGTCGGATCCAACCTCTTTAACATCCTGTTCGTTCTCGGAATAAGCTCTTCCATATCGCCGCTTTCGATCGAACATTACAATGTAAAAGACGGTATCTTCTGTCTCCTTACGGTCGTATTGACCTTCATCTTCGGTCTTACCGGCAAGAAGGTCAACCGCGTTGAAGGCATCTTCATGCTCCTCATCTATGTAGGCTACATGGTCTATATCTGCATGCGTGAGACGGGCACGGTTCCGTTCTGATTTGTTTATATAAATAACCAATTAATTTATAATGGACGCATGTTGAGCATGATATCCTACGCATGTTATGTTAATTGTGCCTTAACAAGTCGTAGTTAATATGATATCCTACGCATGTCGCATTAAATTCGCCTCACAAGTCGCATTTAATGGTTGTTAGACGCGGGGGATGATCTGTTACATTTTTAAAGGTTGAATCACATTTGCTCCATACATTACAAAAAAAGGAGGTTATATGGTATTGGACAACAAAAATACAATTCGTGCTAATCTAGCTGTGACAATTGTTGTAGCAATAATAACTGCTATTGGGGTTGTTGTCGGCGCTGCAATTGCTTATCATGCCTCGACATATGAGGCAAGGCATCCGCAGTATGATTTAAAAGCTGGAAGTACGACTTATATTACTTTTGAAGCATCGGCGGGTTAACGAAGTCAGTCTTTTGATTTAACGCCTTATTCAGGACAATTGTATTCATCCGCGAGACATGATTGCGGTACATCTGAAGCAAGATACAGAATTAAAGGAAAAAGTGGAACTGCAAGCGTATATAAAACGTATGTTAATTCATTATCTTTTCCAACAATAAATATTTTTTCGCAACAATTCAAAATGATGAGGGTGAAGGCAAATACCAAATACAATGTTGCTGTTGAAAAGTACAAGGATTACGGGAGAAAATCCAAACTAACCGTAGACTGGACTATAGGATAACAAACATTTGTTGTATGGAGTAAATGTGTTTTCTGAGGTGTTGCAGTGGTAAATTGTGCTTTTGTGATATTTTTTTCTTATTTAATTGGAGGATATTCAACGACGGATATATTGAGATTAACTAAGGGAAAAGCCCCGAAACAATTGGATAGTCTATGTCGTTGCCCTTGTTGTGGGGGTGTTATTCCTGAAAAATACCAATTTCCGATAATATCATATTTCGTAATAAAGGGTAAATGTTGTCGGTGCAACAACCGTATTCCTTTAGTTAGTATTATTCTGGAATTTATCGTGACGTTTGTTATGTGCTTAATTGGAATGATGACAGGGTTTTCATATATGACATTTATATGTGGTTTCATTATATATAAGGTTATTAAGTTCATAGTAATAGTTGTAAAAGGAAGGCAAGAAGAAAGTTTTGTTATACGATTAGTTCAATCACTTACTATCAATTTTGCTATTTTTTCTTTAGGTGCATTCCTTTCGATTATTATGAGCAAAATGACGTCATTAATCAATTAATGTATTCTGGAGGAGTAGGGTTGAAGTATATTTATGGGGATTTAGTTATCAAAAACAAATTGCTTATTAAGGCTGGGGAACTATATTTGCCAGAAAAAGGGGTTTACATTTTTACAGGGGATAATGGAACAGGTAAATCACTGTTTATGACAAGAATGAATAGTGATAATGTTCAAACAACATCTATGATGCCTCAATTCAGTGAAGTAATTCCTAATTTATCTGTTATTGAGAATATAGCTATGTCTTTGGATGTACATGAAAAAGAAAAAATAAAGCGTATATTACATAAATATGGACTGACCTATTTAGAAAAAAAAGCACCGAAAACTATGAGCGGAGGGGAAAAAAGGCTTGTATCTTTTCTCAGATGTGTTTTCTCAGAAGCAACATTTTTGCTTCTGGATGAACCAACAAATGACCTAGATTATAGAATTGTTGAAAAGGTAAAAGAAATAATACATGATTACTCTGATAAAAAACTATTTTTGATAGCAACACATGATGGAAGATTAGATGATATAAAAACTGGTAGTATACGGATAGAGAATCAGAGGATTATCGTTTCTGAAATAGTTGGTTTGTCCTTTGACGGCTCGCCCCAAATAAATGAAGAGTCTCAAATAAATATGTTTGGAGATCGTTTAGAATTCCTAGCAAAAAGCATCTGGCAAAATAAGGTTTTTGTTTTGTTTGTATTATTTGTTATTGCATTAGTATCTTGCTATTATATCTGGATCCATAAGGATATGATTGATAGAGATGAAGATATACTAATTGATGAGCAAGAAGCAGCAGTTTTTCTTTCTGTATCGAGTATAGGAGGGCCTTATATTCAAAATGGAGCTTTGCCAATAGATATAATAAAGGTTTTTTCAGTATCAGAGATATGGAGCAAAGATGGCTATTCATCAAATGAGATAAAGTATACTGCTGATGTTTATGAGTGTCTTGAGATGACTTCTTCAAAGGATGTTAGGATATATCCTTTAGAATTGTATGACCCTGAGGAAAGACAAACTATATATACCTTAGATTTTTACATGAAGGAATTTCTTGATGTTAATTCTGATGATCCATATATTGAAATAGATAGTTACAGGTCATTTAGGGATGTGTTTTTTGAAAAGACAGGAAGTTTTTTTGATGATAATATTTTTGATGATACGATTACAAAATTATCAGAATTACACCCGAATGCAAAACCGGTGTTTTGTGCAGTATCTCTTACGGACGGATATAGTTTTTCCACATTTATATCTGATTGTTTTCCCAAGTCTGATAATTCGAATCTATATGCATATTCACGTAATACGCACGAAATGTCAAGACAGATTACAGCAATAGCTGGATATAAGGCAGCATTTTTTAGAGTGTTGTTTTTTTGCGCTATTTTTATTCTAGTTGAGATGTTATATGTTATTGTGCATTTAAAATATAAAGCGTCCCAGATTAGAATATTAATTTGCTATGGATTTGATTTGATTTCGGTAAAACGAAAGATTGTTGAAATTAACAATAATTTGTTAGTTAGGATAGGATTTATTGTGCTTTATACGGTGGTTGTTAATGTGTTTTTTTGGAAAGGAAGCCCAGAATACATGTTGTTGAAATTATTGCCCGTGCTTTTATTTTTTTTGTTTGATTATACAGGTTATTGGGTGGAAAAATTAGTATTGAAAATAGGCTTGAATATTGTATGTAGTTGGAAATGCAGAAGGTAAGGAGCATTATATGATATACAAAAATATAAAGATTTATAAACCGTATTTATCCTTTAGTTGTGACAGGATTATGATTCCCGAGTCTGGAGTAACTGTATTTATTGGAGATAATGGATCAGGTAAAACCACATTGATGAAATCTTTGGTGTTTGATGATCATGAAGTTGAATTTTCAAGCGAAAAGGAAAAAGAAGCATATCGGGAAAATAGGTATCGTTTGTTTTCGTATGTTCCACAAGAGCTTCCATCATATAATATTTCGGTTGAGGATTACCTTAAGAAAGGTGCTTTATCTATTGATATAGATCGTATATTGCAGTATTTTAATGAGTTTTCTATTTCGTATATTAATCTTAAGGATAGATTTGATAAGCTTAGCGGCGGAGAAAAGATGAAAATTGCTATTATAGCCGCTGTGATCAAGGATACACCGTATATCTTTATGGATGAGCCCACCAATCATCTTGATAACGATAGTGTGATTGAATTGATTCGTTTGATTAAAGATATATCAATGTGTAAATCAATTGTTTTAATATGTCATGATCCAAGACTTGATATATCAAATTTCCAAGTTTTGAAAATTCATAATAACGGGCTTTCCGAGATTAACACAAGCCACGAAACTGAATTTGTTAACGATGTAGAATTACCGGTTGTTTCCATGAGATATAGCTTGCTAGCAAAGAAATCTCTCTACAATGTTACCTCTCTGGTGGTTTTGTATTTGATTGTATCGTTATTTTCATTTTTATCTGTTCTAAACAAAACGAGATTTGAAGAGGGATATTCATATAATAACAATCGACCCAAAGAAAATGTGATATTAGCATATCCTGCTGAACACTATTATTCTGATACAAACGGGTTTTATGCTAGATCTGAGAAGTTAGTTGTGGATGAAGAAAAATACGATAGAATGATTAATTATTCAGATATCCCTCAAATAGCTGAAATGTCTAATGTGGAAAAAGTATTAGTATTAGACTCTAGTATTCTTTTAGATGAATTAGATATGATTGTGTTTGATGGTTCGGGTCCACAGGAAGAGCATTTTTATTCGATTCCATGTGATTTTATTGACTGTTTTCCATCTGCAAGTGAAAGTTATCTTGCGTATTTTGGTCAGTTGATCGATGGACGATACCCAGAAGATGGAAAACACGAAATATGCGTTCCATATTCATCCCTTGAACAATTGGGGAAATCCATTGAACAAATAGGCGAGAATGTCGTAATAAATGGAGAGGAGTACCAGTTGGTAGGCGTTTTAGATAATTATTTTGGATTATACTTGTTATCATATTCTCAAGATCAAAACAGAGGGTTTTACTGTTTCGAGCAGGATTCATTTCTGTCATTTTTAAATAAACAGGATGAATCTAATACCAATACTCAAGAATTAATGATATATACTACCAATGAAAAGAAGACATTGAATCAATTAATTGAATCGTATCCAGCGACAAATTATGATTCATTACAATTTACATTAGGATTCGAAAGACAATATAACAGAGACTTCATTATTTCGGAGATACTTCCCATTAATATCATTCTTTCATTCGTAATTAGTTTAGTTGTTCTTTTGGTAAGGAAAAAACAGGTGTCTATTGATAATGCTATGATCACTGATTTCTCTAATTATTTCATTTCAAAACATAGGATTCGCATATTCTATGTTGCGATTTCCATAGTCAGCTATGTAATCTTTTCTATGATAGTTTTATTAGTGAACACTTTTTTTAGTACACTGTATTATGTTATCAACCCTATTCTTTTGCTTGACATGGTTATTTCTCTAGCTCCATGTGTTGCATTTTCGATTATGGCAGGAATGAAATGATACTTGCTTTAGCTTTATATGCGTATTTCTTTTATGCTTTATCTGTGATAATCCACGAGTTGATGCACGTGTTGATAGCTTGTGTTTTTTTTGTTAAGGTAGAAAAGATATGTCTTGGGAATTTCTTTTATCTCAAAATTAAGAAATTGGAAATATCACCTTTTGTTTTTAGTGGATATGTTGATGTGGACAGCGCATCGTTGCTGAGAAAGCCGTCTTTGGTAATCACATTATTCTATTTTGGTGGTGTTATAGGAAACATTATATGCGCTATGGTTTTTTGGATGATTATAAGCAATGGCATACTTAGGATTTGGTGTTTATGTGTCAATTTTACAAGTATAGTTCTTTCTTTGTTGCCCATAATTGATGACAATGATATGAGAGGTTTTCTATCGGCTCTGAAACAAAAAAAACAGAGTCCTTGTTAATTGATTATGTGAGAGAATAGGAATAGCATATTTTCAAAAAAGCTCTAGTCTATAGAAAAGCCCCTTACATTCTCGTGACATTAGTTGAAGGATAAAGATTTATAGTATAATCTTTATGACTTCTATTGTTAGGAAGGCATATGTCATGAGAAAAAGTGAAGCTACCATCAGGAGAATGAGACGCAACCGTATCCTGGCTCTTTCAGGGGCTGTTGCAGCCGCCCTCTTCGTAGGCGGAGCAGCCGTGCTTATCTGGCAGCTGACCAAGGATTCAGATAAGGTTGTTGCGACTGACACTTCATTTACAAGCGAGAGCATAAGCGAAGAGAGCACTTCCACTGCCGAGACCAAGCCTTCCGCATCGCTTGCAGATCCCGACATGACTACGACGACTTCTTCTGAAGCAGCAGATACATCCGCATCAGATTCATCAACAGACGGTCAATCTTCTTCTGATCCAAGCACATCATTATCTGCTTCATCCTCGTCTTCTTCAGCTTCTTCATCAGGATCTGATACCACAACGACGACTACGACTTCTGCGACAACGACAACCACTACAGCCAAGTCATCACCTGACGGCAAGCTCGAGTCGATAGCGGATCTTCCCGCAGGAAGGGTAATATCTTCTGACAAGATCGATACATCAGACCTTTCCAGATATTTCACGTCCCACGAGATAGTAAAGGATGACGCGGTATATAACCGCATCAACGGCAAGTCCTACAGGAAGAATGACAATATAGGTCTTTCAAGCCTCAGATATCTCAAGATGCTCCATGTGAATTTTAACGGCGAGTATCAGGTGGGCGAGATGATCGTCAACAAGAAAGTTGCTTCTGATGTCATGGAGATCTTCCGCAATCTCTGCGAAAACA
>JAIKVV010000038.1 GCA_024685385.1 Saccharofermentans sp.
GCTTTATCATCCGAACTGGGACATTTGGGTTCAGCTGTTAAAGTATATGTTTATCAGAGCGTCAAGGAGGACGACATATCTTTATTCGGCTTCAATACGCGTGATTCGAAGGACATGTTCTTAAGGCTCATAACGGTAAACGGAGTCGGCCCGAAGGTCGCTCACTCCATCTGTTCTCAATTGTCTCCCGAGAAGTTTGCAATGGCAGTGATCTCCGGCAATGTTGCATCTCTAACCCAGGTAAAGGGTTTGGGCAAGAAAGGTGCAGAGAGGATAATCGTTGACCTTAAAGACAAGATGAAGGAAGAATCTATAAGCGAACGCGGAAGATCTGTCGCAGTTGTGGAAGATCCTGCCGCTGACGTTGATTATACAGTCAGTTCTGAAGCGGATATGTCCGTTATCCGTGATGCTGAAGATGCTCTTGTCATGCTGGGCTATAAGCCTGAGATGGCTGTTGAAGCAGTAGCTCATTCTTATGAGGACGGAATCCTGCTCGAAGACTTGATCAAAAAGTCTTTGAAGGCTGCTTCCGGCGGGAAATTTGTATGAGAATGAGGCAGTGATATACTGAAGATCGAATTAGATGAGAAGGAAACAGGTCTTTTATGGATTACAACATGTATGAAGAAGAAGAAAGAGTCATAGGCAGGACTGCCCAGCCTCAGGATGCTGATGAGAAGAGCTTAAGACCATATAGTTTTGAGGATTATGCCGGTCAGGATAAGGTCAAGACAAATCTTAAGATCTTTATCGAAGCAGCCAAGAGCAGGGGCGATGCCCTTGATCATGTTCTTCTCTACGGCCCTCCGGGACTTGGCAAGACCACGCTTGCAGGCATTATCGCATCCGAGATGGGCGTTGCCATGCATATCACATCAGGCCCTTCGATCGAGAAGGCCGGAGACCTGGCGGCTCTTCTTACTAACCTTAATGAGAATGAGGTTCTTTTCATAGATGAGATCCACAGGCTTAACAGGTCTGTTGAGGAAGTCCTTTATCCTGCGATGGAGGATTATTGTCTTGATCTCATGATCGGCAAGGGCCCTTCCGCAAGATCGGTAAGGCTTGACCTTCCTCATTTTACTCTCGTCGGTGCAACCACAAGAGCCGGTATGCTTTCCGCACCGTTGCGCGACAGGTTCGGCATGATCCACAGGCTTGAGATATATGAACCGGATGAACTTGCAGTTATCCTTAAGAGGGATGCCGGGCTTCTTGATATTGCTATAGATGAAGACGGCCTTGCCAATATTGCCGCAAGATCCAGAGGAACTCCCAGGATCGCGATCCGATTGCTTAAGAGAATGAGAGATTATGCTCTTTATCTTAAGAAGGATGTTATAGATAAAGAAGTATCTGATTTCGGTCTTAAAGCTCTTGATATAGATGAAGCGGGTCTTGATGCCGTTGACAGGAGAGTTTTGATGTCCATTGCAGACATTTTCAAAGGCGGACCTGTCGGTCTTGAGACACTTGCTGCCGTAACAGGAGAAGATCCGGTTACGATCGAAGATGTATATGAACCCTATCTTTTGCAGAAAGGCTATCTGGCCAAGACTCCGAGAGGAAGAGTTCTTACTTTAAGAGCTTATGATCACCTTAAGATCAACCCTCCCGTTGAGATGACTGCTTCGAAGAAAGGCTTAGCTCCCGATAACCTGACATTCGATCAGTTGGGACAGGATTTTGTCGATCCTGACGTTACGAAAGATTAAGGGAGTAAGATCAATGTCAATGCTTCTTCACGCCTGCTGCGGACCTTGTTCTATGTATCCCTTGCACCTTCTGACAGAAGGCGGCCGTGACCTTGACGTTCTTTGGTATAATCCCAACATCCATCCCGAGTTCGAGTGGAAGAGAAGACTCGAAAACCTTCATATAGCATGTGATAACTACAATGTGAAACTGATCGAGATAGAAGGCTTCGAAGAGGAGTATTGGCGTTCGGGTGAATATCTTAAGGATTATCCTTCACGCTGCGCGATGTGCTATGACAAGAGAATGGATGTCGTTGCAAGATATGCAGCAGAGAACGGATATGATTCTTTCTGCACTACGCTTTTCGTAAGTCCCTATCAGCAGCATGAACTCATTAAATCCACATGTGAAGCTAAAGCAGATAAATATGATGTTGCTTTTGAGTATATGGACTTCAGACCGGGATTCAGGGAAGGGCAGAACATGGCGCGTGAAATAGGCCTTTACAGGCAGAAATACTGCGGATGCTGCTTCTCTTTGGACGAATCAGAATTCAAGGATAAAATACTTAAGAGTATGTTATAATTCAGATAAGTAACGATAAGGAGGGACTATTGCTTTATGTTATTATGGTTAGCTTTTGTTATCATCGCTGTTATCCTCGCTGTCGCAAATCTTATCTTAAGTGTTATCGGACGTCCCAGACTCCGTAATTGGCTTACGATCGGTTCTTTATCCTTTACTGCTTTAGAAGCCTGGGCTCAGTATAATATCACATTGAATTACGTTATTAATTTTAATTATGAGGCTATTTATTTAACCGTTCCTTTGATGAACACCATGCTCATAATCTTCATTATCATAATGATCCTTCTCAATATCCTGGCAAATGTACTTTACAAGAGCCGTTCAGGTAAGATCGGCATGGCTTTTGAGGGAAGGGAATTCAGATCCAGATCTACTGACGCCATCGTTGATAAGAAGGCTGAACAGGCGAAGGAAAAAGAAGCAAAGGCTTGAAGATAACATCTTAGTCATATCAAAAAGAGGTGCATCAGCACCTCTTTTTTATTGAGCGTTCAGATCTTCTCCCGGCGCTTCAGCCGTAACGGTAATTGAATAGTAACCTTCATAGATGACCATTCCGGGTTTGGCGCCCGGTATCTTCTTGATATGTGAGACCTTACAGTAATCGACATCACATTTCATGTCGGATGCCTGATGCTGTTCAAGGAGGATGCTTTTCGAAAAGTAGGCTGCGATGGAAGCTGCCTTGGTAACGGCTGCATCAGAGGGAAATTCTTCGCCCGGATGAGACTTTACTATGACATGGGTACCGGGAATGCCTTTGACATGGAACCAGTAATCATCCGGAGATGCAACAGAGAAGGTTAGACGGTCGTTCTGGATGTTGTTGCGGCCGCATAAGATCTCGTATCCGTCATCAGTCATGTATCTTCTGAAAGGAAGAGGCTCTGACTTGCCTTGTTTTTTCCTGTTGTTTCTTGCGGCGGCCAGCTGGGCTGCCTGTCTTAATGCTCTTGAAGAAGCTTTTCCGGATTTGGCTTTCCCGACCATGCGGTTGGGGTCGCCCGAAGATGTTGTTTCTTTCTTTTCAGGTTTGCTGTCCTGCCTGATCTCTTCTTTCAGCGCTTTAATGTCAGCATCTGTATCTGCGGCAAGGATTGCGGCTCTAAGGGACCTTAAGTATTGTATGGATTCCTCGTCATCCTTGATGTAATCTTCCGACAACTGCAGTTTGCGCTTGGCTTTGCGGTATCTCTTGTAATAATCATTTGCGTTGTCCGTGGCTGAGAGCGCAGGATTTAAGCTTATCTCGATCTGTTTGGGGTTTCCGTCAGCGTCAAGATCAGTATAGTCAGGGAGCACAGCCGACTTGGCGCCCTGTTCGATTGAATGGACCGATGTGAGGATGAGGTCGCCATACATGCGGTACTTTTCTGACCTTTTGCCTTCTTCAAGGTCCTGCTTATGAGCTTCGTATTTTTTCGATAATCTCGACAGGGCCGAGTCAACATTTGAAAGGAGCGCTTTCTTGCTGTCATTCAGGCTCTTGCTTACCGTATATGAATCGTAACAGGCATCGAAGACTTCTGATACCGACCGGTATTCCTTGTATGAAGCAAATCCCGATAAGGGAACGAGTGCGATTTCTGCGGGAGTCTTATCATCACGGAAATAGAGCCGGGGCTTATATTCCTTGTTGATTATCGTCTTAAAGTAATCTGACAATACTTTGCATAAGTTGCTGATGTTATCGTCAGTAAGGAGCTTGGCATTGGATCTTATGTCTATGTCACACTGTCCGATCAGCTGCTTAGCCATCATGGGGGAAAGACCCAATATCGAATTTACGAGAGCTTTATCTATCGGGCGGGCGACTTCTTCATTGCTTATGGGAAGAAGCCGGTCACGTGAAAGGTCAAGAGCCTGATCTATGGTCATCTTGTCCTGGACGGGCGGATATTCGTAGATCCTGGCAGGCATGACCTCCCTGACTCTGCTCATCTGGGAATCTACATGTATGGCCGAATCGATGATCTTTCCGCCGGGATTGATAAGGATGATGTTCGAAAAGCGTCCCATCAGCTCTGTCGTAAGAGTATATGTTTTACGGTCCTTGAGCTCATCGGTGTTGGAAAGACTGATCTCGATGATCCTTTCATAACCGGGGTTGCTTACGGATTCGATCCTTGCTCCGCTTATGTATTTTCGAAGTAGCATGCAAAAGGAGGGAGGCATGGCAGGATTCTCCGGAGGATTATCCGTAAGCCCGATCCTTGCGTGGCCGCAATTAACTGAGATTATCAGGTGTTTTACGCCTGCATTGGTCCTGATATGAAGTACGATGGTGTCTAGTGAAGGCTGAAATACCTTATCGACCCTTCCGCCCGAAAGGCTCAGGTTTAGTTCATAGGCTATGACAGAACAAAGGATCCCGTCGATCGTCATCTTGTCAGCCTTCGCTGCTCTTGCGCCTGCCGAAGATTATGAGCATGGCAACTATCCAGCAGATAAGAGCGATAAGGAGCTCAACGCCCAAGATAGTGAAGAACTTGGTATAGTCGTTAAGAGAGAAAAGAAAGTCAAGGCCTATGATCAAGGCTATCGCAAAGATTGCCGTGACAGGTACGAAGGCTTTGGTGTGGATGAAATGGTGAAGATAATCGCCAAAACCGACATTTGCTTTCTTGTGCGAACGCGAAGAAGCGGATGTTGTCCGCTTCTTCGTTGTAGTCTTTCTCTTGGTGTTTTTGTTAGCCATCAGGCCAGATCTCCTCTTTCTCTAAGGAGTTTCTGGATCTTCTCCGTAGGATTAACGAGAGCAGACAGGGATGCATCGTGGTTGATCGCATCGATCAGGAGAGCTACGAACTTGCACATGTTAACATCTGCATACCAGGGAGCTGCGAGGAGCTCAGGTCTCCTGTAGATGGCATTGGTGGCAAATACCTTGCTGATGATGCCTTCTTCATATGCCTGGTCGAACTTGCTTATGCCTTCCGTGAACAGACCGAAGGTAACGGCGCAGAATACATGCTTGGCGCCGCGTTGCTTCATGTCGCGTGCGATGTCGAGGATGGAATCACCTGAGGAGATCATGTCGTCGACGATAAGGATGTCCTGACCTTCTACGGAATCACCGAGGAATTCGTGTGCGATGATGGGGTTGCGGCCGTTTACGATGGTCGTATAGTCTCTTCTCTTGTAGAAAGTTCCGAGAGGCACACCGAGGATGGATGCAAAATACATTGCACGGGGGATACCGCCTTCATCAGGGGATATGATCATGAACTTGCCCTTGGAGAAGGAAAGATCAGGGATCTGACGGTACATTTCCTTGATGATCTGATACGTGGGCGGGATGCTTTCAAATCCTGCCAGAGGGATCGCATTCGCAACACGCTCATCGTGAGCATCGAATGTGATGATGTTGGCAACGCCTAAGTTATAGAGTTCTTCGAGAGCAAAAGCGCAGTCCAAAGATTCTCTGGAATTTCTCTTGTGCTGACGGGACTCGTAGAGGAAAGGCATTATGACGTTGATCCTTCTTGATTTACCGGAACAAGCGAGGATGACACGCTTTAAGTCCTGATAGTGGTCATCGGGGCTCATCCTGTTGTCCTGTCCGAACATCTTATATGTGCAGGAGCAGTTCATGACATCGCTGATGATGTAGAGGTCATGGCCTCTTACGGTGTTCTTGATGACGGCTTTGCCTTCGCCTGAAGAGAATCTGGTGTTATCGACATCGATCCTGTAATCCTCGCGGTAGAAGCCGGGGTAGGAGGAGACGATCTCTTCCTGGAGATACTCTGATCTTCTCTTGTTAAGGTAGAAGTTAACCTTCTCCGTAAATTCGCCGGAACCTACGAGCGGTACAAGACCTATGGGTCCGACCGGAGCCATGGGGTTCTCACCGTACTGGTTATACCTTGAATAGGATTTCTCGTCTGCTGCTGATGCCATTTGTAAGCCTGCCTTTCATCTGATAAGTAGTTTACTGTTATATCTTCTCATATTATTCATTAAATACATCGAAAATTTCGCCCAATCTGATCTGTTTTGTCATATCATCGATCCTGTCGGTCGAATTGATGAGATCATAGACCGATTCGTCCATATTTATCGCATCAATGATCCTTGCCACATAGGGGATCATGTCAACATCGACATACCAGGGCCTTTTTTGCAATTCTTCGGGTCTGTAGATGAGATTGGAACATAAGACCCCTTTGATGATCTTCTCGGAATAGAGATCGTCAAAGACCTTAAGTCCGTTGGTGAAAAGCCCGAAGGGAGCAAGGCAGAAGATGTCCTTGGCGCCGAGCTCATGGAGCTTCCTTGAGGTTCTTTCCATCGTCTCGCCTGAATTTATCATGTCATCAATGAGTAGAACATCCTTGCCGTCTACTTCATCGCCCAGGAATTTAAACTTCTTTTCCTGTGAAACATCCGGATATTCGGAATAGTCACGCACACGGTAGAAAAGCTTAAGAGGCAGTTTCAGGACCGAAGCATACTGAATCGCACGGGAAGCTCCTGTTTCATCAGGGCTTACGACGACAGTTGATTCGCTGTCGAGCTTAACCGAGCCGAATCTCTCGAGAAGAGTGGAGATCATCTTGAACCTGCACTGAGGCATCTCTATGTCCATGAGCGGAACCGCATTTGCGATCCTGGGATCGTGAGGGTCGAACATTATCAGCTTGGATACACCGAGATTATAAAGGGACTGCAACATCTCGGCGCAGTCATAGGACTCTCTGTGTGAATCCAGCTTTTCGCGGCGGCCCTCATAGACGAAAGGCATTATGACATTAACTCTTCTGGCCTTGCCCATGCAGCAGGACACGATCCTGATGAGGTCGCGGTAATGGTCATCGGGGCTGATGGTGTGGTCACCGACAACAAGATCGTAGTTGAGATTATGTGAAAGAACGTCCGTGATCACGAAAATATCATGTCCGCGGGCGCTTTCTCCCATGACGAATTTGCCTTCTCCGGTCTGGAAACGGACGAGTTCAGACTCGAAAATATAATCCTTGCGGGCATATCCGGGGGAGTGGATGTAAGGGTTGGAGGCGTTTTCTACTCTTTTCGCGCGCTTTTCAGACAATACGGCGTTGACTTTATCTACAAATTCCTTGTTGGCGGTGTGACCGATTATGCCTATCGGTCCGAAAGGCTCCAGCGCGATGTTTGTCTTCTTAACGGATGTATCGTTTGAATCCGACATAAGACCTCCGAGAAATCATTTCATACATAGTATCTCTATAATTATTTATTTAATCAACCGGAAGAAATGAAAAATTAGCATAAAAATACAACAGGACATTTGTGCCTATTTCGGAAAAAATGCTAATAAGGAAAATAACGGTTAGCCGAGGCTGTTTATAAAAGAGGCGATCCCGTCAGCAAGATCCTTGATCCCGAGCTTCTTATCGGCTGAGATCGCATAGATCGATGCATCCGGAGAGAAGTTAAAACTGTCTGCAAGCGCCCTTTGCCTGGTAAGGCACTGTGATCTGCTCATCTTGTCGCACTTGGTAAAGACGATGAAATAAGGGATATCGGTGTGATTTAAGTAATCCAGCATCATGACGTCCTTGTCAGACGGTTCGCGTCTTATATCAAGGAGGATAAGCGCCAGCGAGATCTTGCGTCCTGATGTGAAATAGTCATCGCAGAGGGAAGAGAAGGCCTGGGATTTCTCTCGGGACACCTTTGCATAGCCGTATCCCGGAAGATCTGCGATCAGGAGTCTCTTATCAACTTCAAAATACACGACCTGTCTGGTCTTGCCGGGAGATGCCGAAGTCCTTGCGAGCTTGCTGTTGTCGACAAGAGCGTTGACAAGAGAGGATTTTCCGACATTAGACCTGCCGCAAAGTACCACTTCCGGAAGTTCCTGGTCAGGACACTGCTTGATCGTGGCTGCAGCCTTTAAGAATCTGGTCTTTCTGAAGTTAATGCTTTCCATGCCGAAGATTTTACCATACTGAAGGGATCAAAAACGACAAAATCTCGGAAATAACAGTTTTTTTCTAGTGGTTTTTGCAGGTTTTCGCTGTTTTTGTAAGGCGATGTGAGGTGATTTTACGTGACTTGGCTATACATATGGTATAAGACCTGGCTATGACACGTGCAGCTTTTGTTAATCTGATGACCAGGGCAGGGCAGATGCCGTCTTTGCTGGCATCTTTCTCTATCTTTCTTCCGCAGTTTGCTTTTTGCTGCGGTTACTATGTCGCGGGTGCGGTAATTATCTTTCTTGTCGCTCTGTCAGCTCTTCTTTCTCATATCCTCAAATGCAAAGATGCTGCCGCTGCCCTGGTCTTTTCTTTTGTAATCTCGATACTCATAGCCATACCGGTCATTCAAAATTCCTTTAAAAACCTTGATGCCCCTACCGGATTTGGAACTTTTGAGATATCTGTCAGCTCATCACGATCATCTCTTGACGGCAAAAGGCGGATCTTCGGGCTGACTGATGGTGGCGTCAGGATATCGTCTGTCTTTGAGGAAAGCTCAGAAGATTGTTATCCCACGGATCTGATATTGATAGAAGGGGAGATGAAATTGCCTTCAAAGGCAACAAATCCGGGTGAATTCGACTATAAAAGCTATCTTGAAAGGAAAGGAGTCGCAAGGACGCTCCAATCTGACGACATAAAGCTCTTATCCGGCGGAAGGTTCTTTTCGAAAATACAAAGTTTTTTTGAAAAGGAAAGGATGTCCTTTATCCGAGCTGTAATATCGGATATGGATCCAGATGATGCGGCAATTGCAGCAGCTCTCCTTTTCGGGGATAGGAGCCTTCTTACTGATGATATGTCCCGCAAATTCACGCTGACAGGATTAAATCACCTTGCTGCTGTATCCGGAACACATTTTGCAGGTTTTCTTATCCTTTTCCCTTATCTGGTAAGCCTTTCAGGGATCAAGAACCGCAAGATAACGGCCTCAGTCTATATAATCCTTTGTGTGCTCATAGGATTTCTTACTTCCTGGACCGAATCTGTTACCAGGGCAGCTTTCATGAACATCTGCGCCTATTTCGGTAGGGATGCTTTATCGTCAATGAGCATAGCAGCGATCCTGATGATGCTTGCTGATCCTTATAGCGTTGTATCTCAGGGCTTTCTCATGAGTTATGCTGCATCCTTGGCATTGAGATTCATCGTTCCGGGGATCAGGGACAAGATAACGGCTCTGCTAATCGATCTCATGAAGAAAACAAAATGGCGCAAGGGATGTAATCACCGTTTCGAGATTAGATTGTCGAAAATAGTGTCTGTTTTTGCAGTCTGCCTGGGTTGTACGCTCGTAACCTGCCTTTTTACGGAAAGTGTTGAGATAAGGCTGGGACCCTTTATGGTGCTGATAAATATCGCAGCATCTTTTATGGTTACTTTCATCTGCGCTTCGTTCATTCCTGTTATGATCTGTTCTTTGATAGTCAGCTTGTTTACGGGGGATATGGCCTTTTCTTCAATATCTTTATCTTTCATGACCGCAGTTTTCAGATCATTTGTAGATAAAGCTTCGGGTCTTTCATATTCATCCTTTGCCATATCCTGCGAGCCCGGTTATCTCATAACTGCTCTTGCAGTCGTTGCAATACTTGTAATTCTACCGCAATGCCTGATAAAAAGGCTCTTTTTCCGTATTTCCTGCCTTATCCTTTGTGCCGTCATAGGGATCCATGCAGCAGATCAGATAAAATACGGTGCCGTAAAGATAATATTCCTTGATGTGGGGCAGGGGGACTGTGCTCTGATAATGGCAGGAGGGAAGACAGCTCTAATTGACGGCGGAGTAGCTGATGAAGGCTTAAAAACTCTTCCCGTTGTCCTGGATCACTTTAATATCTCCAAAGTGGACTATGCGATAATGAGCCACTGGGACTCTGATCACGTAGGCGGCCTTCTGTCTTTGGCCAAGCAGGGCAGGTTAGAAAAGCTTTATTCGCCTTATACCGTGTGCGATGAACAGGTTGAGGAGATCCTCAGAACTGTCAACGGATTTGATAATACAGCCTGTCATGATTTCCTGACAGATATGGTCGTTAAGATACAAAGAGGAGATTTATTTATCCTTTCGGACGACTGCCGTCTCGATGTCATAAGTCCTGAAAATGCCTTGTCGGGTGAGAACGAAGACTCGGCAGTAATTATCCTTGATGCATGCGGCTGCAAGATCCTTTTTACGGGCGATATAGGGATGGAGACGGAAGAACTGCTTGCAGCATCAGGTAATCTTCAAGATGTCGATATCCTGAAAGTAGCCCATCACGGCAGCCGCTTTTCGACCGGTTCAGTTTTTCTGACTGCCGTTAAGCCGGAGAATGCAGTTGTATCAGTAGCATTGAACAACCCTTATGGTCATCCGTCGCTTGAAGCCCTTTCAAGACTGGAAGAAACTGACTGCAGGGTATATCAGACTTCTCTATCCGGTGCTGTCACCGTCGATACCGGGCTTTTCGGCAACAGGATAAGCGAATATGTTGATGAAAGGGGTGACGGGAGCGGATGAGATGAATATAAGAATGCTTGGATTTCACCAATCACAATTGTTTAGGAGCTTTGGTGAAAAACTCTCATAGAATATTTCACTAAAGCATGAATAAAAGACAGTCTGGTGAAATTTTATCTAAATTTATGAGTGTTTTTTTCACCAAATGCAATTATTTGATCAGGTTGGTGAAATTCAAGAGATGTTTTTTTCACCAAACCATGCCGAAAAGTTTGTTTGGTGAAATTTCACACTATGAATTTAAGGAGCAAATATGAAAAACAGTGCAATTACTGGAATTAATATCAGATACATTTATCTGACGGATATGATCGAAAAGTTGAAATTTAAATTGAGTAAAGCACCCTCAGGAAGGATTCGCATAAACAGACATAACAAAAATCCGTATTATTATCTTGTGGATGATACGACAGATCTGTCAGGAAAGAGACTGGGTGTAAATGATCAGGCTCTGATAGACATGCTGATCCAAAAGCAGTATCTGATTAATGTTTTGAAAAGTGCCGAGACAGAAAGAGATTATCTGGGAAAGATCATTAAAGGATACCCAAATGAGTATGCTGAGGACATCTACGCTAAACTCTGTCAGGAACGCAAAGACAGAGTAAAGCCGATAGTAATCCCGGATGAAGACTATGTCAGAGAATGGCAAGCCCGCCCGTTCGAGAGAAAGGGCATAAAAGACGGGCTGGTACGCTTTACCACAATGAAAGGTGAAGAAGTCAGATCAAAGTCGGAGAAGATAATCGCCGACTACCTTCTGACGAATAATATCCCATATAAGTACGAATGTCCGCTTAAACTGCCGGGTGGGATAATTCATCCTGATTTCACGATCCTCAGGGTAAGCGACAGGAAAGAGATCTATCATGAGCATCTTGGCATGATGGACAAAGCAAATTACACGGGCGATCAGCCGAGAAGGTTTAACATGTATGTTGATGGCGGGATAATGCCCGGAGACAGGTTGTTTATGTCTTTTGAGTCAAATGATTATCCTCTGGATATTAAGGTTATCGATAAGATTGCTAAGACCTGCTTCTTATAGAGGCTTTCCTTAACAATACGGTGCTGCTGTGTTATCCTATCCTAGTGGGGGATTATGTTAATCGATCTGTCGCAATCATTCCTTGGGAGGACATCTATGAATAGAATCACCTTTAAGAGAGCAGGGGCTCTTATCCTTTCTTTGGCAATAACAGTATCTTTAGTTCCAAAGATCACGGGAAAGAGTGAGGTAAAAGCAGATGATGAGTGGGTTAAGTCAGCAGAAAACACTGAATTTGGTACATCTCAGATCGCAAATCCGGTGGTTCCTGCCAGCAATAGCAGTGCATGGCAAGGAAGTTATGTGTATTATGGCAAATACAATGATGAGCCGATAAGATTCCGAGTTCTTAATAATGACTCAATCGAATTTGGAGGTAGGACGTTATTTCTTGATAGCGATAAGTTGCTTTACCAGGAGGAATTTGACAATGATTATTCCAATGTTTGGGCAAATAGTTCGCTCAGGGAATATTTGAATAACACTTTCTTTAATGATTCATTTTCAAAAGCTGAACAGAATGCGGTCTTTGCCAGCACAGTCGATTCGCACGAGTATTCTTCAAGTGTGCAGGTACAGGATAGCTTTTACAGCGAGTACGGCAGTTATACTCCTCTGAATAAAGATAAAGTATTTGTTCTTGATATTGAAGATGTATCCAATAATATGTATGGTTATCATTACAAAGACGGTGCGATACATAAGAAACAACTATTAACACCAAAGGAAAGAGTTGATCCTCATTGGTGGTTACGTACTCCTAAGAAAAATACAAATAATGTTATCGCCTATGTTAATCAGAACGGAACATTAGTTACAAGGACATTGCGTGATTACAGTGGTCAAGGCCCCGATCTTGATATAAGTGTGGCTCCCGCCATGAATATCGACAAAAACGCAATTATATTATCCTCATTGATCTCAGGGAACAGGGGAAAGGCTGGTGCCGAGTATAAACTTACGGTCAAGGATGATGATATCAACCTTTCGATCCCTGATGGAAAGAATGTGACCGTTGACGGTAATACTGTGACAGTTCCTTATGTCTTGTCCGGTAAAAATGCAGGGAAGGTAACGCAGCTTTCTGTTGTTATCAAAGACAGGTCAACTGTAATCAGAGACGGGAAAATTATTGAATCGCCTGAAATTTTTTACTATCAGAAACTGGATTGGGATCTTTCTAAAGAAGGCAAAGTTACATTTAATCTGCCCGAAGATTTTTTTAAAAATGATATATGGGGTTTTACGAGTCAGATGTATCTTCTTGCTGAAGATGCCAATGCAAAGATGGAGACTGATTATGCCGGCGAACCTTTATTGCTCCCCAATCCCAATCCGGTTGTCACTTATGATGTAAGAACTCCGTTTGACTGTAATTTTTCCCATATGATGTTCTTACAAGACCTAATCTTGTCTGATACGATAGGTAAATCCGAAACCGATCAAATAGACTTGGATAAAAACGGAGACCTGGATCTTGAGCTTAAACAGGTGTCTTCTTTCGATTTTGTTCTGAGCAGACTTGATAGCTGCAATCTGAGAGGCCGCTTTGTTATTGATAACGAAAATGATTATCCTCAGAGCGGAATTAAGACGGTAGTGTTTATCCTGTCAGATTTTTATGTTTCTCTTGACAAAGTCAGCAATGGCACGGCAACTTTATCGAAGACAAAGGCGCTCAATGGCGATGAGATAAAAGTAACCGTAAAGCCTGATGCCGGTTATGCTCTCGATAAGATTACATACACGCCTGAGGGAGGAACGGCTGTTGACATTACAAGTTCCAAGAAGTTCACCATGCCTAACAACGATGTATCAGTTAAGGTAACATTCAAGTATGCATTAAATCCTTCTCTTAAGTTGGATAAGACATCCGCAAGTGTCGTTTGCGGTGATAAGCTGACTTTGAAAGCAACGCTTAAGGATATAACAGACAAGATCTCCTGGAAGTCCTCAAATACAAAGATCGCGACTGTGGATGCCAACGGCAAGATCACTGCCAAGCAGGCGGGCACTGTAACCATTACCGCATCGGCAGGAGGGAAGGCAGCTAAGTGTGCTGTACAGGTGCTTTTCAAGGATGTAACCAACAAAAAGGATTTCTGGTACGAACCGACCTACTATCTGGTTAACAAGGACGTGGTCAAAGGTTACGATAACCAGACCTTGTTTAAACCTGCCAACGAATGTTCCAGAGCTCAGATGCTGACATTTTTGTGGAGGCTTGCAGGCAGTCCCGAGCCGAAATCTTCCAAGTGCGATTTCAAGGATGTTTCTAGTAAAGAATATTACTACAAGCCGGTAATCTGGGCTGTCGAAAAAGGAATAACTACAGGTTATAGTGACGGAACATTCAAACCTCAGAAAACCTGCAGCAGAGCTCAGACGGTTACTTTCCTTTGGAGAATGGCAGGGAAACCCAACCCCAAGACAAAGGAAAACAAGTTTAAAGACGTTAAGAGTACCGCTTACTACTACAAAGCGACTCTCTGGGCATCCGAGATGAAGATACTTGCAGGTTACGATGACGGCACGTTCAGACCGGATGGTCTGTGTCTCAGACGCCAGATGGTTACCTTCTTGTACAAGTACGACAAATACGTTAACAAGAAATAAAGCCAAATAATCAATTGCTCCAGGGGACGGAAAACCGCCTCCGGGAGTTTTATTTTGCGCATATTATTTTGTGTTGACAAAACTATTATGTAGAGATAAAATAAACGGTTTTGCAAAAAACGGTGTAAGTAGGAAAACCAGTTATTCAGATGGGGAGGTTTCTGGCCATGAAAAAAAGATTATTCACCAGGTTAACATGCATGACAATTATGGCGGCAATCTTATTGTCGTTCTCGGGCTTCGTTTATGCTGACGGGAATGAAGATGAAGAGATTCATTTGGAAAACGTGTCAGGGGAACCGGCTGTTGCTGATGTTGATCAGGACAATGATTATCTTGCTGAGCAATATATTATGAGCAAGATGCCTTTAAAAAACAGACGGATCAACGTTAAATATGATTATGAGAACAAATTGAAAGACTATGATCTGACTGCCTATTATTTGCTTTTACCTTATATTTCGGAAATCGCATCCGGTAAACGGACAAGTACCGTAATCGAACTTCCGGAAGACAAATTTTCGGTTCCTATAACATGTGCAGATGCAGGTGTTGAAAGTTTTGCAGGTTATTCCGACGCTGAAATAGTGAATTTGATCAATAATGCCCTTCCGGTACACAGAGATTTGATCAATGAGACTTTGATCAATGCCTTCCCATATGAATTGTATTGGTATGACAGAGAATTGGGAATGGCTATGTTATGGAGTGTCATAGGAGACGCATCAAAGTTAACCGTATCTAAATTCAAATTTGTATTTTATGTTTCAAGTGAATATCGTGATAATGAATCATATACGAAAGTCAATGATAAATTTGGTAAGGCGCTTAGCAGTGCTGCTACAAATGTCCAAAATATCATTAATGATTATGCTGATTGCAATGATTACGATAAATTGCTTGGATATAACAATACAATATGTGAAATGACGGAATACAACCACGCTGCTGCTGATAATGAAAATACGCCTTATGGAAATCCATGGCAGTTGGTTTGGATCTTTGATGGTGATCCTGACACTACGGTAGTTTGTGAAGGTTATGCTAAAGGTTTTCAGTATTTATGTGATAACAGTACTTTCAGGAGTGATGAAGTTTACACCATACCCGTAAAAGGAATGCTGAGTTATGGCAACACATCTGGTGGACATGAATGGAATATCGTTCATATGGACGATGGAAAAAACTACCTCGTCGATCCGACCAACTGTGACGGACAAAAGATTAACGGAAACTACACCCGTTTGTTTATGGTTGGTGCCCAATCAGGATCAGTTGAAGACGGATATTATGTAAAGTTTTCAAACAGCAGCACGGTTGTAAATTATACGTATTTTCCCAGTTTTATAGATTATTACGGATCAGCCCCGCTTACACTTGAATCAACAAGTTATGATCCTAACCGTATATATTCAGTCAAAGTGCTTTATGGCGGCGAGGGCACGGCTATGCTGGATCAGAGCACAGTTCATGCGGGTGATATTATTCATATCCGGACATGGGCTAGTGAGGGATATGAGGTTGATAAAATATTGGTAAACGGAAAGCCGATCAATCTTGACTGGTTCTATATGCCGGGCAGAAATACTACGGTTGAGGTTTCATTCAAAAAGATCGATTACAAGGTTAATGTAAATTACGGAACCGGAGGAAAAGCAACTGCACCTTCAACGGCAAACTATAAAGATCTGGTTACAGTAGACATTACGCCTGATACAGGATACGAACTCGATAAGATAACTGTGAACGAAAGGGAAATAACCGGCAACACATTTACTATGCCGCTATCAGATGCAACGGTTAATGTTACTTTCAAGAAGATTAATTACAATGTACAAATAATCGCTCCGTTAAATGGTGAGGTTACAGTGTCTGCTGCGACAGCTAACTATGGTGATAATATCACAGTTACCGCTATACCTGAAATCGGTTACGAAGTTGATCAGATCAAGGTGAATGGCGATGTCATTAACGGAAATACATTCACTATGCCGGCTAAACCTGTTACGGTTGCTGTTACATTTAAGCAGAAATTGTACAATATCTCCGTATTTTACACTGATGGCGGCACAGCCTGGACTGATAAGACAACGGCGCACTATAGCGAATCAATAAGTCTTTTATGGTCATTAAATGAAGGATATGAATTGGATTACATTAAGCTCAATGGTAAATCACAGCAAATTCACGGAGATGGGGCTTTAGATCATGCTTATATTGTGTTAGGAGACACAAATTTTGAAGTAGGATTCAAAAAGATCAAGCGTAATGTTACCGTTATGGTTCCTACAGGCGGAGATGTGAACGTATCTGCCACGACAGCTTACTATGGCGAAGAGATCACGATTACTGCTACACCTAACACAGGATATGCAGTAGATAAGATCTACGTAAACCTTGTTCCCATTAAAGGCAATACATTCACTATTTATGATCAAGATGCTGTTGTCAACGTTACATTCAAGAAGGTCGATTACACCATCAACGTAAGCAGCTCTACAGGAGGTAAGATCGAGGCTGACGCAACGGCGGCAAACTACAATGATAAGATCACTGTAACAGCTATACCTGAAACCGGATACGAGCTCGATAAGATCACCTTAAACGGTACAGTGATCAGCGGGAATACTTTTGATATGCCTGCTTCAAATGTAACAATTAAGGCTACCTTTAAGAAGATCAATTACAAAATAAGTGTAAATGCTGATGATAATGGCAGTGCAACTGTTCCGGCAGCAACAGCAAACTATGGTGACAAGATCACTGTTACTGTCACACCCCGGAAAGGATATGAGATCGATAGCCTTAAAGTCAACGGAGCTGCTATCGTCGGCACTACGTTCGACATGCCTGCTGAACCTGTAACTGTTGAAGTCACATTCAAGAAAGCAGTCTATAAGATCACGTTAAAAGTATCCGAAGGTGCAGAAGCAGGTCTTACAAAGACAGAAGGCTATTATGGTGATGAGATCACTGTCGATGTAAATGTTAAATCCGGTTATCATCTCGTTGCTATTAAGGTTAACGGTGAAAAGATCGACGGAAATACATTCACGCTTCCTGACAAGAATACTTCTGTTGAAGTTGTTATCGAGAAAGATACATACAATGTCAAGGTTGCATCTGCAACAAACGGTAAGGTAACCGTTTCTAAGACTTCCTGTGCTTCCGGAACTGAGGTCAAGGTAACCGTAACAGCTGATAAGAATTATGTTCTTGATAAGCTTACATATACTCCTGAAGGCGGCAAGGCTGTTGATATTACATCTTCCAAGAAGTTCACAATGCCTGCCAAGAATGTAACCGTCAATGCAACATTCAAGTCATCATTGAATCCTTCTCTTAAGCTTGATAAGACATCTGTAAATGTTGTTTGCGGCAACAAACTGACTTTGAAAGCAACACTTAAGGATTCAAACGCCAAGATCTCCTGGAAGTCTTCTGATACGAAGACCGCAACAGTTGATTCGAATGGCAAGGTTACGGCAAAGCAGGCAGGCAAGGTTACTATCACGGCATCAGCTGCAGGCTTGAGCGCAAAGTGCACGGTTCAGGTCCTTTTCAAGGATGTCACCGACTCCAAGCAATTCTGGTATGAGCCGACATATTATCTTGTAAATAAGGGTATT
>JAIKVV010000055.1 GCA_024685385.1 Saccharofermentans sp.
TCATTATCCTTATCCTTATTCTTAGAAGCATTTATCTCGGCTACTCTCTCAGCAGATTCGGATTTGAGTTTCTGTGTAGCATATTCCATCGCTTTTCCGGCCAGAGTAGAGCTCTGATTGATGACATTGTCACGTCCGGTCGATGTTGTATTCATTGCATTATTCAACAGAGCTGCGGTCTGCTCTAATCCCGTGATGTTTTCAAATTGAGGCGTCTGTTTTGCAACCAGAGCAGAGATAAGATCCGTAGCCGTTACAGGAGTTTGCTGAGTTGCAGTCTGCAAGTTCAATGCTCCGTAATCCTTGGTTGTCTTATTGCCAAGGTAATCGCCTCCGGAAAGATAACTGCTGTCCAGATTCATGGAATCGATCGGTGAATCCTTCCAATTCCAGAAACGTGTAAGATCGATCTCTTCACTGACATTCGTTGCACCCAGGACTGCTTCGCCGATCATGCCGTCTGTTGGAATAGAAATAGTAGTGCTGGGAGCACGGAAACAGGATGTATGATAGCGGTACAGAGAATCCTGGATTTCGGCAGCCGTTTTACCCAATTTAACTGCTAATTCTTCCGGATATGTAAACGGGAGAAGGATACAGTTGCCGTAGTAACCCATTACTCTCTTGACATTAACGCAATTCAAAAGAGGAATATAAGTGCTGTCGTTTTCAACATCAAAATATGTCTTGAAGTTCATATCTATGTTGTACTGCTCCAACATTATAGCAAGCTCATTGCTGCTTAAAGTCTGCCATACTCTCTGCGAATAACGCAAAGTCTCTGAAGCAATGTGCTGCAATGTCTCTTCCATCTTTTGGAACTCAGAATAATGGAGATAATTCTCCGGACAGTTTGGATACATAGTAACACCAAGATACAAGGCATCTGATGACTGCGTAAAAGTTACTTTATTTCCTTCCTGTTCCAATTTAAATTTTGAATAACCAAGGGTCTTTAATTCTCTAGCACTAATATAAGTAATCGGTGTAAAGTAACCCTCAGGAATCTGTGATCTCCAGTAATCCATCTTACCGGTATCTTCAACTGTATTTTTTTGATCTTTCTTTACATCATAGAGCTTATCCCAATAATTCTTGATAATAGCATCAAGATCTATTTGACGACCCCAATTATCATAATATTCTTTCTTATCCGGATCTATAGTAAGCGGAACATTAGCATCTCTGAAATCATGGCTGATATAGAGATTTGCTATTTCATCAGGAAGAGTATCAGGAGGAAGAGTGAATTTCAATTCGACTGTGGTCGCATAACCACCCCCATTAACAGTTTCCCTGATATAGTCCTTTATGGATGCTGTTGAATAGAAAGCCATATTTGAAAGTTTTATGGGGTTGGTGACTGTAACCGAAGCCACAACAGAACCTTTTCCATTCTTCAAATACAGTCTGGCACCTATTATGTCATGTTCAAACAGATTGGTGCTTAACGTTATTTTGATATCGTTCAGCTCAGCGGAGTCATCTCCGACTTTCCAATTGGGCAAAGCGGAAAACTTTTGAATCAAATCCAAGCCGTTACGGTACTTATAGGGAAGAGCATATCGAAGAGTAGAATAATACTGTATGAGAGTAGCATAGCGTTTGGAGAACTGATCCATTCCAAAACTAGAGCTAAACGATGTATTCAAAGTTTGTCCTTTGGGCAGGAAACGAACCAGTTCGAGCGGAACAAACAACAACAGATCAACTCCGTCAATACATGTCTCCAAACGATATCTTCTTACAACTTCCCAATACTGCACTGTCATGGCATGTGAGTGATTGTGATTTGCGATAATCTTTGTAGCTACAGAATCTGATTCGCTCGAAGAAGCCGTCCTGATGCTAACTCGTTTTGCTTTTGCCAGAAGATTTGCGGTAGTTGCGAATTGCTGATTGAATGATTGAGCGGCATTTGAAGCTTCATTCTGATTATTCGATTGTCTGGAAGTTGTCGTTGAACTTCCTTTGGATTTTGAATAACCCCCTGAAAGTCCAAGAGAAAAGCCTCCGGCTCCGCCACTGGCACTTCCTCCGATACTCCATCCGGAAGATTTATAGGTGGACTTTGAATAAGCTGACGAATCCGAATGCATCATGTAATCATAGATTGCCTGGATATCATCCGACTGAGTGCGGGCTGTGCTCTCACTGGTTTCATCACTTCCTTCAAAAGTATCAAGGACCTCATATTCTTCACTATGCTCACGCACGATGAGTCTTTGCTCCTCACCGGGTGCAAGGATCAATGAGTAAAGTAACGTTCCAAGAGCAAATCCATCAGGAACCCATGCCTGATGCATATTCAGCACATAGCCTATTCCGAGAGAAGCCATCTTCGGTATGCTCTCAGGATTTGTCATAACAGTATTCTTGAAATCTGCTACATTGATCGGAGAAGTAAGTTTTCTTCTCTGACGATTCTCCCCGGCAGAAGGATAGATCGCGGGCTCGACCAGTCTTTGAAGCATTGTATAGTTATATGTTCTGGAAGGCGCGCTATCTGTGGGAAGCCAGGTTGCAGTATCACCTTCACCCATAAGCTTAACGCTGGGAAGAGCTTTCGGTTTACTGTCTCTATATCCTTTGAAAACCTCTTCAATGATGACGAAGCACTTGTTCTTGCACTTTTCATCATTCTCGTCACCGTCAAAACAAGATTCGAGATCAGTCCGTGCCATCAGATTTGTCAGAGTTTTCTCCAAGTCATTTGTTGTAGGATCGGCTCCGTAAATCACTTCAAGAATTCCTTCTCTTTTGTTCTTTTTTCTGTTGATCTCGTCTTTAATTTCCTTTGGCGATTTCGTAATGGAAAGATCAATCTTTCCTTTTTCCAATCGTTCCAGTTCTTTCTGTGCCTTGTCTCTCTCTTCCTCTATATCGTCACTTTTAAAAATATCTTCCAAAGAAGGTATGTCTGTTTCTTTCTCAGTTTGTTTACTCTGTTCTGATAGTTCTTTTATTTTATTATCTAGTTCGTCTCTTTTTGCCTTCCAATATTCAATCTTTTCAAGAACATTTATCTGATTTTCCAGTTTCTTGATTTCTTTATTTATCGAATCCAAATTATCAAATTTGCTTATTATAATCTGCGCAGACAAAGGTTTCCCATTCTCATCTGTTCCGCCATCACGGATTATCGTGTTTTCAATGATTTCAGATGCGGTCTTGGTAAAGCTCTGTTTCCAACTGCCATATGAAAATGTGAATTTAACGCTGTCCTGAAAATTATACCTGTCAGGCATAACAAGATTAAAGCGTCCGTTACCATCCGTATATGTCGATACAGGCGCAGAATCCTCCGTAGATTCTGTCATGGGATTAACTACTCCCGTAAGTTCAACAAGAAGATCCGAAACAACTGCCGTAACTTTGGATTTGGATGCATCCTCATTCTGGCTACGAATCTTAACCACACCGCTTATTATCCTTGGCAAAGGAAGAGAAATGGATATATCCTGCAAGAATCCTAGACCCTCTTCGATTACTTCACTGTCACTTTTGCCGATAGGCTCATCATCAAGGTCTTCTTCAAACAAGTATGTTGGTTCTTCTTCGTCAGACATATCCAGTGGCAACATAACAGTTGCATCAGCTAGGGAATTGTCCTTTTTGAACATATCGAGCTTTGTGCTATCCCAATTCACTCCCTTGGCAACAATACTCTTTAATTCTTCCAAATTCTTAACAGCATCAGGTTTGCTGTCATTCACCTCATCTAAGCTTTTAAAAAAAGCCCTCTTAATTTCTTGCTGAAGAACATTTTCTAAATCTTCGACTCTTTTTTCCTGAAAAGATTGAGAAAGTGATGTTGACTCAACAAGTGACGCATTAAACACCAAACTAACCAATATGCTTGGATTAGTCAAATCCCAGGAAAACCCGGGATGAGTATTCGAAAGAGAGGTCAGTATTTGATGGGTTTTCTCTACATTTACCCTCGCAAGGTCATTAACAGTTCTGATACCGGCAAGAACCAAAAGGTATGCGTAATCAGCTGTCATACCCATTACGCGCCATAGGTCGGCTTGCTTTACCCAAAGATTTACATATTTTACGTCCAGATTTAGCTTCTTAGCTATATTTTCCCTTTGTTCAGGTGTTCGCCCCTTCGAAAGGAGACCTGAAATATCATAGATCTGACATTTAGTGCTGAGTGCTTTTTTCTGTGCCTGACTGATTCCTTTGATCGGAATAAGCGAATTACCAACTGTTTCATTTTTGTTCGACATAGCTGTTCCCCGTCACTTTCATAAAATGGTTGCCAAAAAGATTACTAAGCGTTCTAAAACACTCAGCAATTTACAACCAAAACCTTTGATTTTTTTGTGACATATGCCCCCATATTCAACAAAAAAATACCACCTGTATCGTCATTATATTCCTGTGAATATGAATTCACAAGACTAATAAATCATGCAAAAAACAATTCTCAAAAACACATTCGAACTGTAAAAAATTAATATTTATTATAGGAACTCCAACCGCTTGTTATAAACATCAAATATCACAAAAATACAATGAAATTTTTATGATATAGTTCAATGCAATGCGGTTAAAAAACACATCTTATTTCTCAAAAAATAAATATAGATAAACATGAATATATCGTCTTGCGGCAGGCTTAATTAGTGATCTATTATTAGCCTTTTATCAATTCCCGTTCACATACTTATCGTACTTATAAAGGAAGGTTACCATCTGGCGTCTTAAGCACTTGCCCTGGGGTCTGAAGGTGTTGTCATCGTAACCTGCGAGGATCTTCTTTTCGCTGGCCCAAAGGGTCGGAACATAATAATATGCTGTGGGTTTTACATCCGTGAACTTATTCTCTGTTGACTTGGGGTCGGGCTTGCCTGCCATGCGCCAGAGGAAGGTGACCGTCTGGGCTCTGGTGCAGACATTCTGGGGCCTGAAGGTGTTGTCTGGGTAGCCGGTGGTGATGCCCTTTTCGACGGCCCAGATGACGGGCTTATAGAAGTAATTGTCCTGCTTGACATCAGGAAATACGCAGGTCTTGGATTCAGGTTCGGGGCAGCCAGCCAGACGCCACATGAAGGTTAACATCTGGGCTCTCGTGCATTCGTTGGCAGGTTTAAAATATGTCTGGTTGTAGTAGCCCTTGACGACGCCTTTGGCCGTAAGATAGTTGGTGGGAGTGAACCAGAAATCATCCTTGTTTGTAACATCCTCATAAAGGACCGTGACCTTGCAGGTTGCTTTCTTGCCTCCTGCCGATGCAGTGATCGTGACCTGGCCTGCCATCCGGGCTGTAACACCGCCTTGACTGTCGACAGTTGCGATCTTGTCATTGGAGGATTTCCATTTGATCTTATCGGTTATGCCTATGGCCTTGGCGTTGATCGTGGCGCCCCTGTAACAGATGATGTCAATTGACTTCTTATCGAGCTTGATGAGCTTCGCGCCGCTTATGAAGACAGACTGGTCCAGCTCGAGGACATAATATTCGTCATCTTTACGGTAAGAGTACGAATCATGGTAGTTATCACCTACCCTGTAAACAGTCTTGGTGCCTTCTTTCACGGCTTTCAGAAGATTCTTGTTCTTGCCGAGATCAAGCTGAGTGATCTGGTTGTCATAGCAATACAAGAACTTAATGAGAGGGTTGTTGCTGATATCAAGAGCAGTAAGGCCGTTATTAGAACAGGATAAAGACTCAAGCTTGGTGTTATGGGAAATATCTAATTCCGTGAGGTCATTGTTTTCGAGATAAAGGATCTCGAGTTCCTTGTTGTTGGAAAGGTCTATCGACTTAAGGCTGTTGGATCTTATGATGAGTGATTTGAGTTTGGTAAGTTTGCTTAGATCAACTGTCTTAAGCTTGCCTCCGATGAGCTGTATCCTCTCTGCATCAGTAAAGTATTCTATACCCGTAAGATCTTGTATATTGGTGCCGTTCTCAATGAGATCGAGATACAGCCCTGTTGCTTCGCAAACTTCGTCTCCTGTAAGATAGATATTCTTATCAAGATCGAAATTGTCCTTGACTATCTGCCTGAAATAGTTGTCAGGGAAATGGGCTGCATCTATCTTGACCTTGAAATCAACGTCGCAGAACTTGACAAGATAATTGGACCAGTTGCCCTTATCGTAGCCTGTCGAGCCCCTGGGGGCATAGAAGTCGCCAAAATAGGTGTAAAGAGAATCTATTTTTATCTGCGGGGCAGTTTTTGCACGCAGGATCAGTTTGAGATGGTGATAGCTGTTATATGTGGGCAGGATATAATTGCCAATATTCTTAAGAGAACTCGGAAGGTCAATGGAATCAGTACTTTTAAGATATGCGAATGCATCAGTTCCTATACCGGTGATGCCTTCTCCGACTATTATCTCCTTGACCTTATCGGCAATAGGTCCAAGATCGTAGGAAAAGCCCTCACGGATCTCACCTGAACCCGAGATCTTTAAAACACCGTTGTTAAGGGTGAAGCGCGCTTCTTTGCCTGCGGTCAGATGCACCTTGCTCGTAAATGATCCGTCTGTCGCATCGATGGAATAGAAGGTCAGTACGGCGCTGGAAGAAGAATAAAAAGTTACCTTGCCGTTCTTATATACCGGTTCAACCTCCGAGAGGGTGGCATGTTTGGTATAGACACTTGATATCAGTTTCCCCGTGCCGTCAATGAATGCATACTTGATCGTATTGACGGCATTGACGTCTGCTCCCGAAATTGTTGCGGGATCTGCCTTCACCTGCCACATGACCAGGAAACGGTTGTTGTTGATCTTAACGAGCTTGGACGAGTAGCGGACGACATCGCCCGTGTTCGTTTCCCACTTGAGGGTTGTTTGTTCCTCACAGAAATCGTTCATTGAGATAGCATGTACCTGAAGATTAAAGTCGACTTCAGCATCTCTTTTACGCTGGAGCTCCTCGGCTCTGGTCTGGTCAGCCGATGTTCCTGTCGAAAGGATATAGTTACCGGAAAGCTTGATGGCATCAGCGGATGCAAGCGTGTTTATGCCAAGGTCAGATGTCCTTCCGGCACCGTAGCGGATCGTTCTTACGGCAACGTGGCGTTCATATGGATCCCCGGGGTGACTTCCGCCTATATAGTTAACGTTGTCTCTCTTAGGGTTGTCCTCGGATAACTTCCAAATAATATTGGCATAGCTTCCCTCATTCTCTTCCAGAACATAGATGTTGTCCTTATCCTTGGCAGTGATATTCTGTGAGAATGAATGGGAAGCGTCATGTTCTATTATTTCCATTTTCATGGTCTGCTCATTGAACCTTACCATGTAATAGCCCTGATGTCTTTTGCCATCAAGGGGATGCCCTGTATGAGAGAAAACAATATAAAGGTATCCGTTCATCTCGAGCATGTCAGATGTCCTGTCGAAGGGGGTGTTGATATCGCACTCCAAGCCATGGTCTGTGTTGCCGCAAGTTACGGAATCTGATCCCAGGCGGTTCCAGTCAAGATCGTACTTTACGATCCTCAAGACTTCCTTGCCGTCCGTCCTTTGGGTAGTAGTGTCTCCGAATGCCAGATAGTAGGCATCGCTCCCTCTGTACGCGCCGCCATATTTCGGAAGTTCACAAGGGATCATGTGCCTGTTTACGAGATTAAAGTTGTCGTCGTAATCTTCTACGACCACTGCTCCGTCAGGGCAATTGTAATTCGCATCGTGATTTACGTCTATTCTTACATAGCCGTCATCTGTTGCAAAGAGCCTTGCAAACCTGGAAGGGGTAAAAGAATAAGGTGAGATCTGCGTGGCCGCATTGGCGGTGTTATCCGGCATTGCCGCAGTAAAGGCAGCCGCAGCACCTATGGATATCAAGACGGCGGCGATAAGAGTTAAGATCCTTATTGCATATCTTCTTATGTACATAGCAATACCTCTGGTCCTGAGGAGTTGGATGAATCTAAGATATATTATATCCCCTCAGCTATGTTCATATTTTTATGAAAATGCAACTTTTTTATAAAGGTTATACCGTCAGATCCAGCTCGGCCATTACTATATCGATAACCCGTCTTAAGATATCGTCAGGGAGCTTTTCGATCTTCTTAGCTTTCCTTGAATTTAGATCAAGCGTTCTTATGTGTTCGCATAAGATAACGCCTGTAGTGGACGTGCGTTCATCAAGAGATATATGAAGAGGAAACTTGTTATCCGTATTCGTGACCGGACAGACTACGGCAAGACCGGTCCTTCTTATGAATTCATCATTGCTTACGACTACCGCAGGACAAAAGCCTTTCTGTTCATGACCCTTCTGAGGGTCAAAACTGACTTTGATTATATCTCCCTGTCTTACCATACTTCCCTCCCCGAGGGCTCGCCCCAATCAATATCTGCGGGGTCATAGCGACCGTCGTAACCTGCGAAGAGATCATGTATGTCAGGGCGCTTCCTTCTTTCGAGGCGCTCGATTATTATCTTGCCGTCAGATACGGTAAGATCCACTTCTTCATTATCAGACCAGACAAGATCATCCAGGATCACCTTAGGTATCCTGATGCCCCTGCTGTTACCCCATTTCTGAATCTTTACGGTCATAAAAACGCCTCCCGGAATGTTTATACATAGTATATACAGTCGAGGAGGCGGCGTCAATCTTGGAATATATTAATAAAGCCGCCTTCATTGCTGAGGGCGGTCTTTGTAGATGATCTGTTTATAACAATATCAAACCAAGGCTGCTTCCTTATTCTACAAACTTATCATACTTGTAAAGGAAGGTTACCATCTGGCGTCTCAAACAGTGGTCCTTGGGCTTGAAGGTACCGTCGCTGTAACCTGCAAGGATCTTCTTCTCGGAAGCCCAAAGTGTTGCCTTGTAGAAGTAGTCCGATATCTTTACATCACTGAACTTGTTTGTCTTGCTCTTGGGTTCGGGAGATCCGGCATTCCTCCAAAGGAAGGTTACGGTCTGAGCTCTGGTGCAGACTTTGTCGGGGCCGAATGTTGTCTTCGACGTGCCTGTGGTAATGCCGTTTTCGACAGCCCAGATTACTGCCTTGTAGTAGTAATCGGAGCTCTTGATGTCGGTAAAGTCGCTTGTCTTGGCCTTGGGATTAGGGCTTCCTGCAAGTCTCCAGAGGAACGTTACCATCTGGGCTCTGCTGCACTCATTGTCAGGCTTGAACTTGGTCTGGTTGTCGTAGCCCTTTACTACTCCGATATCCGAGAGAAAGTAGGTGGGTTCAAACCAGAATTTGCCGGGATCGGTTACGTCTTTGTAGAGGACTTTGACAGTTGCAATCGTATCATTGTTTTCATTCTTAACTACTGCTGTGCCAACTTTCTTAGCATTATAAAGCAAGATATACCCCTCATAACCATCATCCGTCGTAACTTTTTTCTCAATATCAAAAACATCCGTTGACTGTGATTTGAATGTATCTTCCTGATATCCTTTTAACTTCTGTCCAACACGGAGCAGCAAACTAAAATCATTTGCCTGATTTATCCAATCCGCGCTTTTAAGTTTTCCCATGTTTGACAGATTGAGAGTCGACAGGTTATTGTCGTAACAGTAAAGGTCTTTCAAACTCTTCGTCAGATCAAGGCTCTTTATAGAGTTAGCACTACAATCCAAATAGTCGAGTTTAGTATTCTTTGTTACGTCAAGACTGGTCAGCTTATTGGAGCGACATGCAAGTCTTTCCAGCTGTTTATTATTGCTGACATCCAATTTTGCCAGGTTATTTTCCCAACAATTTAATTCAACCAGATTAACATTCTTACTAATATTCAAGCTGGTCAGTTTGTTCATTGGAACATCAACAGAAAGAAGAGCTGTATTTTTGCTCAGATCCAGTTCGGATAATAAACCATCCTGACATGCGAGCCACTTCAACTTGGTATTCTTGGAAAGATCCATTTTTTTCAGATTGTGCCCGTATATCTGAAGATCTTCAAGAGCAGTTAAGTATTCAACCCCCTGAAGAGACTTTACCACTCCATCTACATCATACCAAATAACAACCTCTTCGGCTTTAGCAATCTCCTTCGAGGACAACTTGTTGTCTTTATTGGTATCGAATTTCTCTTTCACATATTTCCTGAATACCTTGTCCGGGAAATTCTTCTCGTTGATCGCAACATCACTTGCTGCGCTGACATTGCCCGCGAATACCGGGATAATCGCCAAAGCAAGAAGCGACATCAAAACTGCCGATAAGATCTTGATCTTTTTCATACCTTATTCCTCCCATATTTATAGATTAATACCCAAGGAATATTATAGTCTTGCAGGCATATGATTAGCAATAAAAATCGTACTACAAGACCAGCAAATCCCTCCCTGCATCACCTTAGCATTTTGACGCAGAAACGTGAAGATACTGCCGATATGTGTCGTAAAGAATTTTATATACCGTTGGTAAGGCTTGGCGATGTGTTGTTCCCAGTTTATCCCTTCTTATTGACGTACTTATCGTACTTATAATTCGTCACAACACATCGCTCTTGGCGTCGGACAAGTCCTCGTCGCTAAAGCTCCTGCGGAACTGGCAGAGCGATGTGTTGTTCCTCTGCGGTTTATCGGTTGTTTACATATTTATCGTATTTATACAGGAAGGTTACCATCTGTCTTCTTAAGCACTCGCCCTTGGGTCTGAAGGTGCCGTCATCGTAACCTGCAAGGATCTTCATTTCGGAAGCCCAGAGGGTTGCCTTATAGAAATAATCCGTTGTCTTTACATCGCTGAACTTGCCTGCCGTTGACCCGGGGTTGGGCTTACCAGCCATACGCCAGAGGAAGGTAACCGTCTGGGCTCTGGTGCAGACAGTCTGCGGTCTGAAGGTGTTATCGTCGTAACCCGTGGTGATGCCCTTTTCGACGGCCCAGAGAACGGGCTTATAATAATATTCTTTCTGGTCGACGTCAGTAAATGTGCATTTGTTGTTCTTGGGGTTCGGACTGCCTGCTAAACGCCACATGAAGGTCAGCATCTGGGCTCTTGTGCAGTCGTTGGCAGGCTTAAAAAGTGTCTGGTTATCGTAACCCTTAACAACGCCTGCTGCTGTGAGATAGTTGGTGGGTGTATACCAGAATTCGGATTGCTTGGTGACGTCCTTGTAGAGGACCGTGATGTCAACAGACTTTGTATCCTGAGGGAAGTTGCCGTCCGCATCTATGTTCGTCATGTCGGTATAGGTAACGGTTACTGTTGTTTTGCCTGCCTTTTTCGCAATACAGGCACCATCTTCTTCATAGACATCGGGATTTGTCGATGTCCACTTCGTGTAGTTGAATGAGGTAACCGGAATATGAAGGAAGACCCTGTCACCGCTGACGACCGTAAGGGAACCCTTATCCGTCATGGTGTATTCAACATTCTTTGGTGTCGGCAGAGGAACCTTCGTCGGTGTCGGTGTTGCGGTCGGCTTGCTTGTAGGAGTCGGTGTTACCTTCGCGCCGTAATCTGCTGTTGCGAGAGGATATTTCTTCTTGAAAGAAGCTGTCCTGAAAGCAGGATCAGGGGTGTGCCTGGGCATCGAATTCCCGCCTCTAAGGAAATAACTGTATGACTTCTTACCAAGGTCGTTGGTGGCATCAACATAATAGTATTTGCCGTTAAGCTTAACGAGATTCCAGCCGTGGCGTTCTCCAACCAGGTCGCCCGATACAAGACGGCAGTCTATGCCGGCTTTGAGCACCATGTAGTAGACCGCCAGCGCTATTCCCTGGCATACGGCTTCATTCTTACAGAGGGCTCCGTACATCGAATGTGCAACGCCGTCGTTGTCCGCTGCGTAATAATCGTATTTAACGTTCTTGGTTACGTAACCATAGATCGCTTTGATCTTATCGTAGTCGCTCTTGCCGGAAAGCTTTAAAGAGCTGACAATGGTATCTGCCTTTTTTGTCGCCTGCGATGACTGTGACTTGGTCACGTGATACCTCATGGCGAATGAAAAATTGGCAAAGTAGTCACCTGCACCTGCTGCCATAAAATCTATATAAGACAAAGTCCATAAAAGATAATCACCTTCATCAGGCTTACCTGTATGTGCCAATGCCTTATCCTTGATCTTCTCAAAGATAGCTTCAACATCACTTAAAGTCGGTGCGTATATGGGCTTATCCAGTGTTATCGAAACATTGGTCTTGAATTCCTTAATGGCCTTCCTAAGAGTAAGACCGGCTTTGTCTATGTTGCTGTCAGATTCGTTATATGAATCGGGTTCGGCATTTGTCCTCGGATCGGAAGGATCGAACCTTGCCGTGATCGTACCGTCTGCTCTTACTACAGCCTTGATATTGCTGTCCCTACCCGGAATGAAAGGAGCCGCCGTCAGGACAAAAGATGCGATCATCAAGATAGAAATAAACTTAGCAAAACGGTTATTCATAAAACCTCCTCCGAAATATAAACACCCTTGCGTTACATTATATATTCTGTGAGGGGATTAGTGTTATTTTTTCAAAGAGAAATAGATAGGTTTTTCCGTTTTGTCAAGACAATAATCTATGAATTAAGAAAAACTGAGATTTTGTGAGATTTTGTGAGATTTTGTGAGATTTTCGAGGTGTCCGACGATGTATTATCTACATGAGGTGTTATCCTAACGGAAACAGGCGGTTACCTCCATCCCCCTTCGCGGAGAAAGGAGGTGGTACTTATGAGTGACTATGAGATCCTCATCGTGGTTTTTTCCGCGATTGCGATTATCGTTGGTTTGCTTATAGAGTATATAAAAAAATGACCGCCCCAGCCAAGGTTGCGGTCATTGTTGACTAACAATCTGAGGTAACCGTCTGAGGGTAACACCTCTTCTGTTCTAATTATATCTCATATGTCTTCTTTTACAAGACGATTATCCCTTCTTATTGACGTACTTATCGTACTTATAAAGGAACGTTACCATCTGACGCCTCAGGCACAAGCCCTGGGGTCTGAAGGTGCCGTCATCGTAGCCTGCGAGGATCTTCTTCTCGGATGCCCAGAGGGTCGCCTTGTAGAAGTAATCCGTAGTCTTAACGTCATTGAAATTGTTGGTGGACGACTTAGGGCTGGGCTTGCCTGCCATACGCCAGAGGAATGTGACCGTCTGGGCTCTGGTGCAGACCGTCTTCGGTCTGAAGGTACCGTCGTCGTAACCCGTAGTGATGCCGTTTTCGACGGCCCAAAGAACGGGCTTGTAGTAGTATTCACCCTCTTTGACATCTGTGAACTGGCATGTCTTGGACTTAGGGTTAGGAGACCCTGCAAGACGCCACATGAAGGTCAGCATCTGGGCTCTGGTGCAGTCGTTGCCGGGCTTAAAGAGGGTCTGGTTCTCGTAGCCCTTGACAACGTCCTTTGCCGTCAGATAGTTGGTGGGAGCGTACCAGAAGTCGGAACTCTTGGTAACATCCTTGTAGAGGACAGTGATGTCGACCGACATGCGGGTTTGGCCGGGATTGCCGTCCGCATCTTTGTTGGACGCATCGTAATAGATAACAGTTACTTTCGTCTGGCCTGCCATATTAGCACAGTCATCTAAAAATTTATATACATTGGGATTGGTAGATGTCCACTCGATACTGCTGTGAGGAAGATCTGGCATGTGAAGCATTATTTTGTCACCGCAGACAACCGTAATACTTCCCTCTTCTTCTTTCATTGTGTATTCGACTTTCTTGGGTGACGGGATCGGGATCTCCGTCGGAGTCGGCGTGGCTATCTTCAAGTAGTAATCCATTGTCGCCATCGGATACTTCTTCTTGAAGGAATCCGTTGTGTACACGTAATCCGGTAAATACTGTCCCATCGATCTCGGGCATTTTAAGAAATAGTTGTAGTTCTTTTCTCCGAGGTCGCCGGTGGCATCAAGATAGTAGTATTCGCCGCCGAGCTTTATGATGTTCCAGACATAACTGTTTCCTTCAAGACTGCCGGATATGATACGGCAGTCTATGCCTGCTTTGAGCGCCATGTAGTAGATCGCGAGGACAACTCCGTTTGATGAGGCCTGCTTCTTGCAGAGGGCCCCATACATTGCATACGAGACACCGGTAGTTCCCGCACTGGACTTATAGTAGGTAACGTTCTTGGCTATGTAATCGTATATTGCTTTGATCTTGTCGTAGTTTTTCTTACCGTCAAGCTTTAAAGATGAAATGATCGTGTCCGCCTTCTTTTTGGCTTCGTCATCCTGAGACTTAGTCACGTTGTATTTCATGGTGAACTGGATCTTATTCCAATAATTTCCTGTACCCCACGCGGTACAGTTTATATCGGACAGGGTCCATTGTAGATAATCACCCTCACCGGGCTTCCCGGTATGTTCAAAAGCCTTATCCCTGATCTTCTTAGACAGATCATTGTACCCAAATCCCGTCTTATCGTAATAGGGTTTATCAAGCGTTATCGTTATCTTGCTTTTAAAACTCTTAACGGCATTCCGGAGTTTTTGAGCTGCATTATCTATTGAGCTGTCAGCCTCGGTGTAATCTTCCGGCTCATCCGGTGCTGCGGTATCATCCGAGGCGGTAGTTCCGCCGGCAGACACGTCCGCTCTGATCCCGGCCTTAGCGGTGTTGTCTCCGCCCAGGGTCTCCGGTGCTGCAGTCATGACAATAGATGCGATCATGAGGATAGAAATAAACTTAGCAATACGGTTATTCATAAAAACCTCCTCCGATATATAAACACCCTTGCATTACATTATATATTCTGTTGGGGGATTAGTGTAATTTTTTCCGCGATTGCGATTACCATTGGTTTATTAGTTGAGCAAAAAAATAGCCGCCCCGCCAAGGAATCGGCTATTTCATCGGCTATTTAATTATCCATTCTGAGGTAACCGTCAGAGGGTAACACCTCTTGTGTTTGGATTATATATCATAAAACTGCTACTTACAAATAATTATCTCAGTTTCATATTGGTATGTCCGATTGACATATACACGCGTAACAGATATAATTTTGTTGTGATTCAAAGTTTTGCAGATAAGGAAACAGAAAAAATATATCATCAACGATTCTCAAGGAAATTACCGCATGATATTCAGCGAATTGCTTTGAGAAAACTTGTCATGATTGATAACGCTTATTGTCTTGAAGACCTTACGGTTCCTCCAGCAAATCATTTGGAACAGTTAAAGGGGAACAGAACCGGACAATACAGCATCAGAATCAATGATCAATACCGCATATGTTTCAAGACAGATGGTAAAGACTATTTTGATGTTGAGATTACAGACTACCATTAGAAACAAAGGAGCACATAATGTCGAATTATATTGTAACAACAAAAATGAGTGAGATACTCATAGAGGAATTCATGAAGCCGATGGGTTTGTCAGCTTATAAGCTCGCGCAGGAAATCCATGTCCCGACTTCAAGAGTACAGGATATACTTCATGACAGAAGAAAGATCACACCTGACACTTCATTGCGTTTGGCAAAGTTTTTCGGGGTTTCAGACAGATACTTTCTTGATATTCAGAACGATATAGATCTTCGCTCTCTTAAAGAATCAAAGAAAGCGGAAATAGAGAGCATCAGACCGTTAGGCAAAGACGCCGTGTAAGCATCAACCCTCTATGAACTCCCAGTGGATGGTATAGTTGATGTCTGAAAGATCCATTATCTGGGTGATGTAATTTTCGATCAGCTGCTTGGAACGGTTCTCGGCGGCTTTGAGAAGAGTCGTCTTGTCAGTCACCTGCTCCCTGATCACAGCGTTGGCTTCCTTCATGGCGTCCGTTACGTCCTGGGCCGTGATCTCGACATCGTTGCGGTACCATTTCTTAGGCTGGTAGACGGGATCCGTTGTGGATTCGGGATGAACGTTGACTCTAAGGATCTTGGCATGGGGCATGAAGATCGTGATATCCCTGCCCTCGATCAGCATCTTCACCTGGCTGACATCGATACCGAGTGATACATCCGCCGTGTACTCGAACCAGAAAGGCGTGTCCTTCTCTCCCCAGTGGGTGACGCCGGTGCCTGCGGTCTTGATTGCTTTGGCGGTGTTGTGATAGTAGACGTCAAGGGTTGCAAGCTCGCAGATCGACTGGATCTGATAGACATTGGGAACTATCTTGGGCTCTGTCTCTTTCGTTGTGGTCGGAGTCGTAGCCGTCGTCGTAGTAACCTGAGTCTGCGCTGCTGACGTTGTCGTCGTCTCTTCTTTGTCCTGCTTCCTGCAGGATGAGATGATGCCCAAAGAGAAGGTCAATATCAGGATATAAGTTACTAATCGCTTCATACTGCTCCCTCCTCCCTTACTTGACGAAATCGATCGTCAGCTTATAGTCGCTGTAGTACTGGCTTACGATCGGCTTGAAGAGCGCCTCTACCTCGCGGAGAGTGTTTTCGCGGGCAGTCTCTTCCATCTCATACTGATCCTTGATCTTGTTCTTCATGTCGGCAAGACAGAGCGCCTGGGCCTGCGCGCCGCTCGAAGGATTATCGTATCTGCCGTCGAAGAAGATATATTCCAAAGTGTTGGCATCAACGTTTGTCTCCTGGACTTCGACCTTGGGAAGAGTGATCTTGAGGATCTTGTTGTTCTCATCGATATC
>JAIKVV010000104.1 GCA_024685385.1 Saccharofermentans sp.
TTTTTGATTTTTCTCGGTATAAAAGTAATAATCCGCCCTATCTTGTAGGAAGCCGACCCTTTGATATCTTTAAGTTCTTTTGCCCTCTTGTCTGATTTAGACTGAAGACTCGAGATTGTCTTATTCTTGGATTGAATTACATCCTCCATTTTTGATATTTGGCTATTGCGCTCAGCAAGTTCGCTCTGAAGTTTTTTGTTATTTTGCCTGAGCTGTTCATTCTTTTCTTCGGTTTTTATAAGCTTTTCTTCGACTTTTTTATGCCTTGATTCGTTCTTCTTCTTTTCGGCTTTGAGTATCTTTACCTCAGCGTCGGCGCTTGCCATACGCTTATAATCGAACTCGTACATCCATTCGAAGGCCTCTTTTGCTGTTCTGTTGATCAAGATATCAACAAAATCGGCATGCCATTTAACTATGTAGTTTTCTACTGCCATATCTGAAATGCCAAGCATGTCGAGGATGCCGTCTTTCAAGAAATCCACCGCTTCTGAGAATGCATCAAGATTCGGAAGGTTGCGAAGCAGATAAACCATACTGTCAACGGCCTTGTTTGCAAAACTGATCTTAGGGAATATGTCATTCTCTCTAAGAAATACGGCAGTATCACGCCATGCATTGATAGGAACAATGGGAGCCGATGTTAAAGTTCCCACAAGACTGGCTTTCTGACATTTTCGATATGTCATAAGAACCTTATCGATATAAGCTACCTTCTCCGCCTTACAAAGTGCCACAACCGTAAAGAAAACATCATTTCCGTTCCTTATCTCTTGAAAGCGGATATCATTATCCAATATGAACTGTTTTCTGAAAATCTTGTTCCATACGACAGAAGTAGTGAAATTCAATATTCTCTCGGGATTGGTCAGTCTGTTGAATGTCTGACTATCCTTTGGAGTGCGGCTTTTCATCAGATAATGGGGGGCCGGCAATATCTTGCCGGTCTCATCATCCAGCTGATTAGCGCCGGATACAACAATATCTGCATCAGTCTCGGCAATTCTGTTGTAGAGCAGTTCAACTGCTTCCGGAGCGAAAAGATCATCGCTGTCCCAGAAAATGAGATAGTCGCCGGTCGCACTGTCAATACCTTTGTTACGTGCAGCACCGGCAAATCTGTTCTCCTGACAAAGGAGCATAAATCTCGGATCTTTTTCCACATAACCTTCAGCAATAATCCGGGACTTATCGGTCGAACCGTCATCCACCATGATCACTTCAATATTGCCGTACGTCTGTGCTGCAACGGTATCCAAACATTCGGCAAGATGTGCCGAAGCGTTATAAACCGGCATGATTATCGATACTTTATTATCTGACAACTATCGGCACCTCCGTTTTTGCTTTGAACAAGTACATTATACAGAATAAATATCAAAAAAAGCCTCTTATTTGCAAACTCACTACAGTCGGGTAAAATATCATTATCAGGGGGACTTTAAGGCCCTCCTTTACATTTGGAGGAACCATGAAAGGCATTATTCTTGCAGCAGGCAAAGGAACCAGACTTTATCCGATTACGCTTCCGGTATGCAAACCCCTTCTCCCTGTCTATGACAAACCTCTTATCTACTATCCCTTGTCGGTACTAATGAATGCCGGAATCCGTGACATAATGGTCATCACTCCTCCCGAAGATACAAAACCGTTTGAAGACCTTCTTTCTGACGGAAGCAGATTCGGAATAAACATCTGCTATAAAGAACAGCCCGTCCAGAGAGGAATTGCTGATGCCTTCATACTTGCGGAGGAGTTTATTGGAGATGACTGTTGCTGTCTTGCTTTGGGAGACAATATCTTCTATGGGTCCGGATTCAGAAAAAAACTCAGGGACGCAAAGGGATACTGTGCAAAAGGCGCTGCAATATTCGGTTACTATGTACCTGATCCCCGTCCTTTCGGAGTAGTCGAATTCTCCTCCGACGGAACTGCTCTTTCGATAGAAGAAAAACCAAAACACCCCAAGTCAAACTATATAGTTCCGGGCTTATATTTCTACGATAATCAGGTTGTTTCCATAGCCAAGAACATTCAGCCCTCTGCCAGAGGAGAATTGGAAATTACTTCCGTCAACAACGCATATCTTGCAGAAGGAACTCTTCATGTAATCCCGCTTGAGTCAGAGTTCTCATGGTTTGATGCAGGTACTGCTGACAGTCTATATGATGCAGCAGGTCATATCCGTTCGGCTCAACGGTCCGGTAAAATGATCGGATGTCTGGAAGAAATCGCTCTTCATAATCAGTGGATAACATTAGATGATCTCGCTAATTCAGCTGACTCTATGTCCAAGACTGAATACGGAAAATATCTGAGCAACATAGTAGAAGACAACTGACTTCTTAAACTCAGTCTCCGGCCCTCTCCAGCCAGTCCGCGATCACATCGGGATTTACGTCGGAATACTCGATCTCGGCGGCATACATGCGGCAGACTTCCTTGAGCGGGAGCCCTGAAGATACGGCCGTTTCTGCAACGAGACGGGCGCTCTCTGAGGCTATCTTCCTGTTGCCCGTGTGACGGTAGAGAAAATAAGAGGTGAGATTGCAAAATTCCTTGGAGTAAGAATCAATATAAGCATCCCTTGCGGCGGGGTCGACTCCTTCCGAATCCAGCTTTTCGAGCATCCTGTGCCATTCCGGATCCAGGTATTAGAGGGTCAGATAGAAATCAGTCCTCCCCTTGCAGCCGTGTTTATCAGGGAAAAGCTTTTCGATCAGGTCTGATGCATTGCCGTCGAAGCCGTTGACTTCGCCGATCCCGAAAGGGACTTCATCGTAAGGCTCGCTTCCCAGCACCTCGCCCTCATCGGATACTACACCTTTCAGCAGTCTGAAATCACCGTCCCTGTCAAGGATCAGGTCCAGAGCCGCTTCGCAGCAAAGCCCCAGACCTATGTACTCAGCATCGTCAAGGTAGTTATAGAAGCGGGGATGTTCCGTGCAGACATCGCAGAGGATGTCTTCCCCGTACTTTAAGATGAGGTCGCAAAGACCCTTGTCATTAAGGAAAGGGCAGCGTTCGTCATTGCCCTGAAGGATGAAGCTTGAGTCCTTTATGTGACACACGATGTCCGGACACTCCCTGTAGAGGGCCATCGAATCGGGATCGATGTCTATCTCCCAGCCCGCGCAGCAGGTATGCCGGCAGCTGCCGGCGATGCATTCGAAATCATCATAATAGTCAGGACGCAGAGTGATCACTTGTACTATTTGGCTATCTGAGGTTTGAACAGATCCCCGTCAACAACTTCCGCGTACATAAAATGGCTTGAACCATCAGCCATATATGCCAGATTGCCGTCTGTGACATTGAACTTGAAGGTGTTATCGTACTCGGCAGTCTCTTCCAGGATGAGAACGCCATCCTTCACTGACCAGTTTCCCGCGCAGTTGAGGCTGCTGTAAGAGCCCTCATCGTACTTGAAAGTCTTGTCTTCCGCGAGCGTTATGGTGAAGTCGCCGCCGAAGCCCGGTTTCTCCCAAACAAAAGTCTTGCCTTCAATGCTCTTGATGATCGCTCCATCGCCCCCGTCACAGGCTGCAAAGCTGAATGCCATCGCAATCACAAGAATTATCCCCAAAAATCTTCTCATATTTGCCCCCTTCTTTTCTTTATTCCGGCAAATTCCAAGACAATAATACCACTTTTCCCGCCGGATGGCTCAAGAAGTTATCATTTCGCATGATCTTTCGACAATAAGATCACCATATCTTCCGCCAAATAAATGGTCGGCTCCTTCAACCCTTATCAGCTGCCCGTGCTGAAGGACCGCCATGATCTCTGCATAACAGTCAGGATCTTTCCCGTAACTGCTTTGGCTTCCGACAAAGATCAGCGTGTTGACTTCGCATTGTGCCAGATCCTTGCCGATATTTACAGCCGTATCCTTATCACCCGGGATGAGTTGCTCAGGCTGCCGGTCAAGACTTGGCTCGACAAGTATCAGCCCTTTTATCTCATCCTGTCTCCTGCAGCAGACATAGCAGCTGACAAGCCCGCCGTAGCTATGGCCCCAAAGAAAGACCCTTGACCTGTCGAACTGCTTTATCTCCCCGATCGAATCCAGCACGGCGCTTAAGTCGGTCACCTGCGACCTTAAAAGTCCGATCAGATCCTGATCCTTTATCAGCGCATCAGAATTGGCATCGGCGTTGCTCACAAAATTGAAGACCAATGCCGCAAAGCCTCTTTCCGCATACATCTTCGCCTTGTGCTCATACTCTCCGTAAAGAGCATAAAGTCCTGTTGACATTATCATCAGCGGATAAGGTCCTTCACCCTCAGGCAGATAAAGCTTGCCTTCGATCTTGCGGTCATCCCTTCTTATGACTATATCTGCTTCCCTGTCTGATATATAAGTAACCTCAGGAGAATCGACCTTATAACTTACAGGTCCGATCGTCCTCGCATGCTGACCCTGCCCGCAGGATGTGAGCAGACATATCACCAACAGCAATGCCGAAAGACTGATTTTTCGCATAACAACTCCTTTATGAGGCTGATTTTACATCATTATACCGCGGCAAGACAGCCTCAAGATGATGACAGGGCCGCCCCGATTGAGGCGGCCCCGGTCAAAGGAGAGTAATAAATGATGTATCATCAACGGGCAGGATATTATCCGTTCCCGTTAACAAACTTGTCGTACTTGTAAAGGAAGGTTACCATCTGGCGCCTGAGGCAGTCGCCGTCGGGACGGAAGGTGTTGTCGGAATAGCCTTCCAGGATCCTCTTTTCGGAAGCCCAGAGGGTTGCCTTGTAGAAGTAATCCGTTTCATTTACGTCCGTAAACCTGTTGTTTGTGCCTGAAGGCGCGGGTTTGCCTGCAAGACGCCACATGAAGGTTACCGCGTGCTTTCTAGCACAGGTGATCTGAGGACCGAAATTTCCGTTGCTGTAGCCTTCGACGATTCCCTGCTCGCTGCCCCAGATGCAGGCCTTGTAGAAGTAGTCGGTCTTCCTGACGTCAGGGAACCTGCAGACATCGCTCTTGGGGGCGGGCTCGCCCTGCAATCTCCAGAGGAAAGTTATCATCTGGGCGCGGGTGCACTTGTTGTCGGGCTTGAAGTTCGTCTGGCTGTCGTAGCCTTTTACAACGCCCTTGGCTGTCAGATAGTTGACGGGCTCAAACCAGAACTTGGATGAGTCGGTGACATCCTTATAGAGGACGGTGACCGTGCACTTGGACTTAATGCCGGCTACTGAAACCGTGATGGTGACGGTACCTGCCATCTTGGCAGTGATCTTGCCGTTGGAATCAACGGATGCGATCTTGCTGTCGGAAGACTTGAAGGCGGGAGCAGTCTCAACGCCCTTTACGGTTGCCTTGAGGGTCTTGTTCTGACCGCAGATTATGCTGAGGCTGTCTTTTTCGAGCGTCAGTGTAACATCCGGCTTGGGGATCACTTCGGTCTCGGTCTTGCCGCATACGGAGCAGGTATGCTTCCTGGAGCCTTCTTTCTCGGCTGTGGCTTCTTTGGTCACTATCCAGTCGCCCCAGCTGTGGCCGGTCGCAGGGATAGTAACCTTTTTGGTGCTTTCCCTTGCTTTGCCGTCGTATGCTGTAGATGCGTCAACTGTTGCCGTATAGGTCTTCTCCCCGCTCTTAACGCAGGTAGCATCCACTACTTTTTTCGTGATAGTCATGGCTGCATAGGCATATTTCTTCTCGCCGGAATTCGTGTATGAATAGTAGTTCGCTCCGGCTGACAGTTCGCCGTCGTAGCCAAACCAGCTTATGTCCGAAAATCTCCAGTCAGAGGGAGATACGAATACGAGCTTTGCCGTTCTGTCCTTCACAAGTTCTTTAGGTATATCCGAAACATAGATCTCATCGATATTATTGTCTTTGCACCTTAATGTTTCTAATTTGAAATTTTCGCTGACATCAAGATCATCTAAGTCATTATTCGAGCAGTTAAGTAAGAGAAGATCCGGATTGTTGCGGGTATCCAAAAAGACGATCTCGTTATTTTGGCAGCCGAAATACTGAAGGAGAGGATTGTTCTTCACGTTAACTGCCTTGAGCTTATTATCGTTGCAATACAGGAAGACAAGATCCTTGTTGTTCGAAAGATCCAGTGTCGCGATCTCGTTTCTGCCGCAGTCAAAATGCGCAAGTTTTGTATTGTTCTTTACGTCAATAGTTTTAAGAAAGTTGCCTTCGCACTTGAACTCTTTAAGTTCAGTGTTTTTCGACAGGTCGAGTTCTTCGAGATAGTTGTGTGAAATATAAAGTTTCCAAAGTTTGTCATTGGCGCTGGTATCCAGTTTTCTCAAACGGGCAAAACTGCAATCGAGCACCTGCAATTCCTTGTTCTGGCTTATGTCAAGTTCAGTCAGAACATTATTGCCGCAGTAAAGCTTCTTAAGCTTTGTATTCTTGGAAACATCAAGGCTTTGCAGCCTGTTGTTATTACACTCCAAAAGTTCGAGTTCAGTAAAGAATTCAATGCCTTTTAAGCTCTGAAAGGAGAGATAACCGATGCGCATGCTCTTAACCGATTTGATCTCAGTAAGGGAAAGGATTCCGTTGTTATCCCTGTCATAAATATCCTCTATGTAACTCCGGAATAACCTGTCCGGGAAGTTTTCACCGGAGATCTCAACGCCTGTGGATATCTCGGTCTGAAGGTCAATGTCAAAATAGCCGTTAGCACTGGAATAGCTGACATATCTGTGGGAGTCTGCTCCGGAACCATGCACCTGTTCTCTTCTCTCTCCAATCTTATAAGCCTCCAGTAAACCTGCATTGGGACTGACATCGAATACTTCGATCGGATTATCGAATAAAAACAAACGCTTGATCTTTTTATTATTTTGAATATCAAGCGCCTTAAGCCGGTTCTCCTCAAGCATCACGTAATCCAGTTCAGTATTGGTGCTGATATCGAGTTCCGTGATTTTGTTATCGTATGCATGAAATCTGTCAAGTGATGTACATCCCGTAAGATCAATTTCGGCAATTTCGTTCATCTCGCACTCAAGAGTGGTCAGATCTCTCATACCGGAAAGATCGAGTTTGGTAATCTTGTTTTGGGCACATTTAAGCAGTTCCACCTGTTTGCAGCCTGAAAGATCCAGACTCGTGATCCCGGATAAGGGACACCTGACATCGGTAAGTTTGGTGTTCTTGGAAAGATCCACATCTCCCAGGTTGTTTTTGTAGCTGTAGAATTGATAGATATTGGGAAAAAACTCTATACCCTTGACACTGGTTACCGCTTTCTCGCTAAGCGATATCCATAGGGCAGCTTCGCGCTCGGAAACCGAAAGCTTGCCGTCTGTAGGCGCATCGTCAAATTGCTCGGTGACGTATGCCCTGAAGATCTCATCCGGGAAATTTTTCTCATTTATCTCGATGAAATCATCTGCCCGGGCCGTTGTCTTCACGATAGCCGTGACCGCAAAAGCCGCTGACAGCGCAATAACTGCTGCCAAAAATCTTCTTAAGATCAATTTGTTCATTGATTACCCCCCGTTATTTGTTTGTCCTATATATTTCCGGCTGCAAAAAAAATGTCTTGCCGTCCTAACCCCGTACACTGATCCGGATCAGCTGAACATACAGATAGCCGATACCATCCGGGTCATGTTTTCTTAGTGCAAAAAGGAAAGGCTGCATTCCCGGAAAGTTCCGGTCATTGATCAGGAAATCACCCGATGCGAGGGGATAATGTCTTCAGGAATGGCTAAGACGGCAAAATCAACAAACGCCGTCATAGCCTTCCTTAAAAGACTCCCCAAATATGTATAACCCCTCCTATCCGATAAACGGATCCTGCATATACACATTTACAAGCATATCAAATTGTTTCCGATTTGTAAACAGTTATGTACAAAATGTTACATTGTGTTTCCAATTTATTAATGAGACTATTAATTATTTATCCCGAAAAGCCTGTCCAAAACATGCAAAAACGCCGCTTCGCATTTCTGCAAAACGGCGCTCCGGTCTGATCTGTCAGGCTTATCATTTGCCCTGATTTACGTACTTGTCGAATTTATAAAGGAAAGTGACCATCTGCCTCCTGAGGCAGATACCGTTCGGGCGGAAGGTGTTGTCATCGTAACCTTCGAGGATCTTCTTTTCGGAAGCCCAGAGAGTCGCCTTGTAGAAATAATTCTCGGGCTTAACATCATCAAATTTAATATTATTCAACTTCGGATCGGGCTTGCCTGCGTAGCGCCAGAGGAAAGTTACCGCGTGACGGCGTGCGCATGCGGTGCCGGGACGGAATTTACCGTCCTTATAGCCTTCGACTATACCCTTTTCATTACCCCAGATGCAGGCCTTGTAGAAATAGTCAGTCTCCTTAACATCAGAGAACTTGCACTTCTTCGACTTGGGTTCGGGCTGTCCTGCCAGACGCCAGATGAAAGTCACCATCTGCCCTCTCGTGCACTTATAGGAAGGCTTGAACCTCGTCTGATTATCGTAGCCCTTAACGATGCCTTTGTCCGAAAGAACATTGGTGGGCGTAAACCAGAAATCATTAGGATCAGTTACATCCTTATAGAGGACCGTAACCTTAGTGGTTGAAGTCTTGCTTCCGGCTGTCTCCGTAATAGTAATGGTTCCTGCCATCTTGCCTGTGATCTTACCCGAAGAATCAACGCTGGCGATATTCTTATTCGAGGACTTCCACTTGGAGGTACCTTCAAGGATCTTGTTAAGAGTCAAGGTGTTGCCGCAGATAACATAGGCGGGTGTGCTGTTCCGCTTTTCCTGTTTCTTGCAGGCAGAGCATGTCCTTGTCTCAAGCCCTGCCACATCGGCAGATCCTTTCTTGCTCACAGTCCATTTGCCCCAGTTGTGACCCTTGGCATCGGTGTACTTTCCTTTTTTGGAAGCTTTGAACTCCTTTCCGTCCGGGGCCTTTGAAGCGGGAATATATGCGTTATAGATGGTGTAGCCCTTCTCTGTACAAGTGGGAGCTATGACCTTGGTCGAACTGATGTCGTAAACCTTCCCCGCAACGACAGAACTAATACCCACTGTAGTATAGCGGTATACCACCTCTATTCCCGTATAACCGTTCTTCTCGTCTCCTATCCAGGAAGAGCGCTCAAAGGTAACTTCTATTTGTATGACAACCTTCCACTCGGCATCTGTTCCCGTCAGATCGAGATCATAAAGTTTATCTTTGGGTTTCGGAGCATAGATCGTATCTATAGAACAGTATTTGCAGCTGAGTCTTTCGATCTTTGGGCACTTGCTGATATCAAGCGCTTGAAGAACATTATTATGCAGAGTTTCTGCACCGCACTGGAGCCTCAGAAGCTCGGGGCATTCCAGCGTAAGGCTCCTGATATTATTATCAGTCAGGAAAAGAGTCTCTAACAGCGTATTTTGGGATACATCGATCCCGGTGAGACTGCAGCCCGACAGATCGATAAATGTCAATTTTTTGTTATTTGAAAGATCTATTTGAGTCATCAGTTTATTATTCGTGCAATAGAGAGTTTCGAGATTCTTAAGATCCGTAAGATCCACTCCCTTGATCTGGCTCTCCTCGATATCCAGTTTTGTTAAGGCAGTACAGCCTTTGAGTTTAATAGACGGTGTCACATCGGATGAACTGACTGTACAGAGATAAACGTAGTTAAGGGATGTGCAGTTCGTAAGATCGATTTTACCGATGGGCCTGTTGTATGCTTTCAGTTCAGTGAGTGTAGTCATGCCCGACAGATCGAGGGAATCGATCTCTGCCAAACTAATTTCAAGGGTCTTGAGTTTCTTGAACTTTTTGAAATCCGGCTCGGTCAGTTTACCATATCCTATATCCAGACCTTCCAGAGAAGTGAATATCTCAAGGCCCGTGATATCCCTGATGGTTCCGTTTCTTCCCACACTAAGAAATGTCGTTCCGGCTATCTCATTTTCATCCAGACTGTCACCGAACTTTTCGGTCAGATCTTTCCGAAGGTACTTATCCGGGAAATTCGCTTCGTTGATCGCGATCTCTCCTGACGCCCTTGTGCCGAATGAAGGCAGGCTGACGACAAGTGCCGCCAGCGCAATGACTCCAAATACCGTTGCCAGTTTCTTTAACATACCCGAACCTCCGATTTTTTCACAACAGTGCATATTATAATACATGCACCACCCGAAAACAAAAACCGCCGCCTTCGCAATACATACCAAAAGTGTGCAGCAAACGCCTTTTTGAGGGCAATACTGCACACTTTTCAGTTGTTTTTTGCACACATCCGGCGCTGTCTTTGATCTGTTACTCCTCGCTTATCAGGGCAATGGGCTCGACCCTGCGGATCGAAAGCGAGCAGAAGAATGCCGTGATGAGGGCCACCGCCAGGATCCCGATGAGGGTGATCAGAAGTCCGTAGAAAGGAACGTCGGCTTCTATCTTCTCGATACCGAAGAACATGAGCGCCGTGCTCATGACAGCGGATGACACAGGTCTTGTCACGGCTGACCCCGCGAGGACTCCCAGAAGTATCGCCGGGATATTCGAGATCATGGTCTGGACCATGAGCTGACCGGATGTAAATCCTATAGCCTTGTTGATACCGTAGTTCCTGTACTCGCGGATGATCTTGGATCTTACGAGCAGGATCTCTACGAAGATTACGATCATGACCGTCACTGCAAGGATCGAATAGCAGATGATATACATAGAATTCGATACAGTGGATGTCGTCTCGGAAATGAGCTTCGCCATATCGTCGACAGATGCATCCGTGTACTTGCCTATCTCGGTCTTTATCTCATCGTAGCTAACGCCTTCCTTAGTCCAGATATAATAGGCGACTTTCTCGATCTTGACCATGAATCTCTCTGCGCCCTCATCAGTCAGAAGACCCTTTATTCCCATATGATTTATCTTCTGATCGAGTCCGGATACGATAAAGTCAGCTCTTTCTCCGCCATATTCGATGTATACGATATCACCTGTCGTAACGCCGAGCTGCTTTGCCGCTTTTTTCGTAAGGCAGATCTCATGGTCGTTCTCGGGAAGGCGGCCTTCGATCAGGATGTAATTTTCGAGAACGGATATATCTTCCAAAACATCACAGTTGACCGTTGCAGTCTTATCTGCCGTCTTGATCGTAGGTTCGATCTGGATGAAGAAAGACATCTTGTCGATCTTATCTATCTTCTTGAGGTCTTCAGCTAAAGAGCGGTCTCCTGCGACCTGAACATCAGGCTTTTCGATACCTGCAAGTTTCATAGTGCCGTCGTTGTTATTTCCGAATGACTCGACCATGGCAAATCCCAGATTGGTAGATATCGATATTATCGCCACTATCAGCGCGAGCACGATATTGCGCCTCTTGTCACCGATAAGATCCTTGAGCGAGAGCGTCACGGGTATAGGTGTGACTGCGTTTTCAAAAGAGAAATGGTTGCGCTTGAAATTATGGTTGCTGATGCCGCCTCTAAGGCAATCGAGCACGGATACTTTCATGTATTGTCTTGATGACACGAGGCAGGCGATCACCACGAGCAGAACTATTCCTGCAACTACGGCTGCAGCGATACCGAAGTTATACTGCTGGTTCCAGGGGAGCCCCTGCACGAGTGCAACGACAGATCCGAACGCTTCCCTCGTAAGTGCCGCAAGAGCCACGCCGATCAGGGCTCCCGCCAGTGCCGCAAAGGCATTCTCGATCACGATCGCCGCCGACAGTTCAGATGTCCTGTAGCCCGCTGCTTCCAGGATGCCGGTATTCTTCATGTTTCGTTCGATGAAGTTGCGGATCGAGAAACCGATTATGATCAGAGCGATGACCATGATGATCAGAGCGAAGACCGCGAAGATCGCCATAACGATCTCTGTCATGAACATTCCGCCGCCCTTCATGTCCCACCAGTTGACTTCCAGCACGACCGAAGGATTTGTTATATTCTCACGCGCCGTATAATCCTGAAATTTTTCCCAGAGGACATTGTGGAGTTCGTAGATATCCGCATCCTCTTCCCCTCTGAACTTGAGCGACGAGCCCCTGATTACAAGCTCCGGATGACTGCTGCAAACATCCTCGATCACTTCCTCTGCAACATACACGTTATAGATCGATATATTGATGGAAGTTGCGAAAAGAGGATCTTCGACGTATCCTGCAACCTTGAATCCTTTGATCTCATCATCCAGTTTGAACTCGATCGTATCGCCGACCGCATACTGGGGCTTGAGATAGTAAGGGATCAGGATGTCATTATCTGTCAGGTCCTTTGTATCTACGCCGAGCTTATTGATCGTGCGCTCTTCCTCGAAGCTGCCGAAATAGAACTGGAACAGAGACCATTCTCCGTCGCCCTTGTCCTTATTCCTGTACTGGGCATTTACAACATCGGTACGGGTACGGTCAAACTCCTTGACTCCGTCTGTATCCTTGAGTTCTTTCTCCAAGGGATCTGCCATCTCTTCCGGCACCCAGTAGTAAACATGTGAAGTGTTGTGGGCAGAAGCCGACTCATCCATGACTCCGCCGAGCCCCGCAAGTACCGACAGACCGGAGTAGAGCATGAAAGCCGCGAGTACCGAAAGCACGCCGAGCGTTATAATGTCGCCCTTCTGCTTCTTGGCATTGTTTTTCGCGATAAAGAATATATGATACATTTTTACCACCCCATCTCGGTCAGGAAGTCCTTGAGTTTCTTATGGCGCTCGGCACCTTCCGTTCCTGTCAGATCGATCTCATCCTTGACGATTCCGTCCGCCAGATACAGGACCCTGTTGCCGCGCTCCGCCGCCTTGATCGTATGGGTTACCATGACGATCGACTGGCCTTCATTGTTAAGTTCAGTCAGGATGTCCAGGACATTCTCCGTGTTCTGCGAATTCAATGCGCCCGTCGGCTCGTCCGCGAAAAGTATCTCCGGCTTGTTGATGACGCCCCTCACCACTGCGACCCTCTGCTGCTGACCGCCCGACAGTTGAGTCGGGAACTTGCGCCAGTCCTGCTCTGTAAGTTCAACCTTTGTCAAAAGTTCTTTGGCTCTTTGGGCGAGTTCTTTTCGATCCTTTGTAACCAGGAGCCCTGATACCATGACATTATCGAGTGCACTCATGGTGTCGTTTAAGTAATTCTGCTGGAAAACGAATCCGCAGTGATTCCTTCTGAAAACTGCAAGCTTATCGTTGGAGTAGCGGGAGATATCTTCCTCCCCGTATCTGACCTGTCCCAATGTCGGCCTGTCCATGCCGGAAAGCGAATAGAGCAGAGTCGATTTGCCGGAACCCGAGTTACCCATTATGACAGTAAAGTCTCCCTCATAGATCTTGAGGTTCAGATTCTTGATAACATGCTGCTGGACGCTCTCATTGGAATATGTCTTGCAGAGGTCCACTGCTTCTAAGATTGTCTTTTTCATGTTGATCTCCCTTATGATTTGATGGTTTCAGTATATCGATGAAGATGCAATAAGTCTTAACCCAAGATTTACAAATTCCTTAACTGATTCTTACATGCTGATTTTTCCGCTTGGTAGCAGTAAAAGGCTGATTTGGTAGCACTTACTGCTGCCAAATCGGCTGTTTAGTGCTACCAATTATTTACACTTATATCTTCTTCACGAAAATCTCAGCCACAAAGCCCTTATCGCCATTATGGAGGCTTAAGTCTCCATCCATCTTCTTCATGAAACTGTCGGCCAGATATAGTCCGAGTCCAGAGCCGGGCTTGCCCTTGCTGTCGCCGCCTCGGTAGAACTTCTGAGTGAGGAGCGATAGTTCATCCTCCGGGACGCCGGGGCCCTCATCGGAGATCTTGATTATTATCCCGTTGTCTTCCTTTATATACTCAACAGTAATCAGAGCCTTGCCATATTTGATGGAGTTTCCGACGATGTTGTCTATGACCTGCTCCAACCTCAGAGGATCGTAAAAGAGGAGACACTCGGGCACTTCGTTGACAGTCTTGATATCGGCTGAATCCCTTAAGTTATCGATCATCTCATTGATGAGAAGCGACGGCTGCTCAGAAGGCTCGACCTTAAGCTCGGATGCCTCATCCAAGGAGGCGCTCATGAGATTTGCGATCAGGCTGTCGATGGTCGATACCTTTGATCTTATGACACCGGCTTTATTCTTTATATCATCATCCCCGCTCTTGACTTCGAGAACTTCGCAGGTTGCATTGATGGTGGCAAGAGGCGTGCGGATGTCGTGCGAGAGTTCGGCGAGCATCTCCTGCTTGGCTTTCTGGGCATCCGCTTCGCGGACTCTCGCTGCAAGGAGTTCTTCGCGCATGAGGTCGAAGCTCTCGGTGAAGGAGCCGAAATAATCGCCCCGGCCTGCTTCCAGCGGGAAGTCGAGATTGCCCTTGGCAACTTCGCCCGCAAACTTTTCGAGCTTACTGAATGGTCTTAAGAACTTAATGTATATCAGGATGATGAGCAGGGCGCCGCCCGCTGCAATGACTGCGAGAATTATGATGTTGCGGATGACATCATCGCGGGCCGATTCGGCTGCCGCATCGTCGCTGTCGTAAAAGACCGCTTTGCCGGTGATCACGCCGTCCTTGATGATGTCCATCACCAGAGCATTGCGCTTTAAAGCCGCGTTGTTCTTGGCAATGTAGTCGGGGTCTGATATTTCTATAACTTCGCATCCCTCGGGGATATGACCTCCGCGGGCGATAATGTCAACCTGGGAAGCATAATAGACCATGTCACGCGTCGTTGCAGGGCGCGGCCAGAAGAGCACTGCAGCAGCGGCAGCCAGGAGCAAGATCCAGACTAAGATCAGCGCGCGCAGTTTCATATCAGATTTCCAGCATATAGCCCGTACCCCAGATAGTCTTGATGTACTTGGGGTTGTTGGGGTCTTCTTCGATCTTCTCGCGGAGCCTTCTTATGTGGACGTTGAGGGTCCCGTCGCTGTAAAAGGAATCGCCCCAGACCGCTTCGAAGATGTCGTTCTTGGAAACGATCTTGTTCTTGTGTTCATACAGATATTTGATGAGGGCGAATTCCCTTGCCTTGAGCTGAACATGTTTGCCGCCGATGTTGACGCTCATGGTGGCAGGATCGATCACGCCGTCGTATTCTTCATTCTGCTCCTGCTCCTTGGCATCTGAATGGTCGCCTGCGGTCCTTCTCAGGATGACCTTGACCTTGGCGAGCAGGACGCCCAGAGAATAGGGCTTTTTGACATAGTCGTCGCCGCCGATGTTAAGCGCGATCAGGACGTCATCGTCACTCTGGCGGGCGCTTATGAAGAGGATCGGCACATCGGAATCCTCGCGGATCTTCTTGCAGAGTTCGAAGCCCGACTGATCCTTGAGATTAACGTCGAGCAGGACCACATCACAGCTGTCCTCCGCCATGAAAGCAAGGCAGGAGTCGCGGTCGTTCGCAACGGCGCAGCTTATCCCGAACATCTCGAAATATTCGGCCGTCATGCGGGTCAGTTCGACTTCGTCATCGACTATAAGACAATTGTAATGTGCCATTCCTTGAACCTTTCGCTCTTTTAAGAAACTATATAGATTCTATCACAAGATCTCTTCCATGCAGATCTTCTGGGGCTTTAATCCCATCGCCTCATAGAAGGCGCAGGCCGCGGGATTGCAAGTCCAGGTGTTGAGCGTGATGTTGTAGAAATCATTCTTTTTCGCGTAGTCTTTGACATAAGAATAGAGCGCCGAACCGACACCCTTGCCGCGCGCCGCCTCGTCAACACATATGTCGTCTATGTATAGAGTCTTGACATCAGTAAGGACTGAGTCGCCGATGACCTGCTTTTCGATGCAAAAAGCGTGTCCCGACACCAGTCCGGAATCATCTTCAAAGACGAAGACAGGCGTCTTGGGATCAGCCAAGATCGCCTCCAGTTCTTCGGCATTATATTTTGTCGCAGGCCCCTTGAAAAGGTCGGGGCGCCCCTCGTGGTGCACCATGTCGACCTGGATGAGGAGTTCCAGTATCCTCGGGATATCAGTTGTTCTTGCCGGCCTGACCATATTCTTTTTCCTCCTTCATCATACTTTCGCGGTAAGGACTGTTGTCAGATACGTCCAGACCCTTGAGCAGATACTTATCCGGAATGTAATCTTTAACGTCAACATCCGGGGCATAGTTGCAGAAGACGACCGCAACATAAGTTATCTTTGTGTTGCCTTGGGCGTTTTCGGGAACCATGGCATAAACGAATCCGTAATAGACATCTGAATCCATTGCGACCAGGTCGTAGCCCACAGGTTCGTCAGTTACGCTGTAGATGTCCTTATAGTCTTCAACGCCTATATTTGTGAGCCTTGCAATCTCCTCTTCGTACTTATCGCCATAATCCAGTGTCATGTAGATCATGTACTGCGGATCCCAGGGATTATAGTAGAGGAGTTGGAACTCGTCTGTTTTCACATTGTCTATCTTTTCGGGAAGAACATCGAAGATCGGATCCGATCCCATTCCCAGTTCCGAAGCATTTGTAAGGCCGTTGTGAATGTATTTGTTATATTGGGCAGTATCGGTGATCAGCTGCTTTTGGGCCGTCAGGATGCTTGCTCCCGCCAGCGCCACGACGAACATGCCTACTACCAGGAAATGAGTGACCAGTGCCATAACGATTATCGTTGCGATCTTTATGCCCTTGACCAGTTTCCTGTGCTTGCTGATCTTCTGAAGGAGGCCCGTAACATATAAAGTTATGATGCTCATCACTATAAAGGCTATGAAGGTGGCGCATACCGCGCCAAAGCGCCTTAAGTCGGGCTCATATGATACAACCTGCAATACCAGAGCAATGATCGTGATCGCGATCCCCAGGATGCTTGCTACCTGAACGACCCTTAATAACTTGTTCTTCTCGTTGTTTGAATAGTCCGCCATCTTATCGGCGACTTCTCTAATCTCTTTATCCATCATCTCGCTTTTCCTTTCTCCGTCGATGATCTCTCTTACGTCAACACCGTAAAAGTCTGCGATTTCCGTGAGCAGTGAAATGTCGGGCAGGTTCGTGCCGGTCTCCCAGCGGGATACCGTGCGCGAGCTCACGTTAAAATGTTTCGC